>SKQI01000180.1 GCA_007119095.1 Wenzhouxiangella sp.
CTGGCCGCCGAAGTCGAAGACCTCCGCGCCGGCCTCCAGGCCATCGAAGAACGCGCCCGCTCCGAATTGGGCCTGATCCAGGAAGACGAAGAATTCTTCCTCATCGTCGACCCCGAACAAAGCCCTTAAAAACCGACACCGACCGCACCCCCCCCCGAACGGTTTCCGGGATGGCGCTTCTTGCGTCTCGCAAGCCGCACCATCCCCTCAACCTGCACGCGCTTAACGGTCTCCGAGACGGCACGTGCAACGGCACTGCGCCTTCGCTTCTTGTGCGCAAGCGAACAAACCGCAAAGGCTACGCTGCCTGCACTTCTTGCCTTCGGCAAGCCGCACCATCTCTACTACCTGCGCTGAACCGGGCTACAAACCCGGATTGTTCGGCGCCAAACCCACATGGCCACGAATATCAACCCGGCTCCCCCGCATCGGCCGGGCCGTCCGGCTCTCGGCTACCCCAACAATGGCTGTAATGCCCACGCGCCACCCAGTTATGGAAACTACTCCACCGCCACTGCCGCGCCAACGCCACGTAACCATGCCGCACCGGGTTGTAATGGGTGTAATCCATCCACTCGTCACCAGGGTGATGAACACCACCTGGTTCTCTTCAAAATATCGACGATACCCAACCATCGGCGCATCATCGATTCAGACCAGCGCACCGACCATCCGAAACCGCCCCGAAAATGCCTGAGAAAATCTCCCTTGTTGCCAAAATGCGCAGTTTCAGGGAAATTTCAGCCAACTTTCCGGTTGCTGCCCTGGCCAAACCGTTGCAATTGCGCCACGCTTATTGCACCGACCGGGCCGGTATCGACACTGATTCGGCATAATTGTGGGTGATGCGGATCTCACACCGCCACGCAACCACCGGCAACAAGTTATCAAACGAAACCTTCGCCATGCGCTACAGCTTCGCCAATCTTGAATTCAACGCGGCTACCGGACGCCTGTCGGCCAAGGGTGCCGGCGAAGGCATGACTCTGCGCCCGCAGGTGGCCCGCCTGCTGCAGGCCTTTCTCGATCACCCAAACCAGGTACAAGACCGGGAAACACTCTGCAAAGCGGTATGGGACGAAGGCACGGTTGTTGATTTTGAATCCGGCCTGGCCGCCGTGCTCCGCGAACTGCGGCGCAGCCTGGCAGAGCAGGGCGGTGACGAGGACCTGATCGAAACCATTCCCCGGCGCGGTTACCGCCTGAAACTCAAGCCGCTGGCCGTGCGCACAGAACAACAACAGGCACCGCTGGATCGAAGCCAGGTCCGGCGCGGTATCTGGGGCGCAGCCGCTTTCGCAGCGGTTGTTCTGCTGTTGCTGTCCCTGTTCTGGCCCACACCCGTCGAACCGCCGGCGGCCGACCCTGAAGGCAGCTCGGCCCATGCGATGGCGATTCTGCCCTTCGAAATCCTGACCGACACCGACCTGCAGCCGGAAGGCGCAGGTATCGTCCTGGCCGACTACCTGCTCACCGAGCTATGGGAATCCGGCCTTGAAGACGTGAGCCTGATCGGCAGGACCAGCTTGCGCGCTTACCAGGACCGCAGCGACATCGCCGCAGCGGTTGCCGAAGATCTGGGCGTGGACCTGCTGCTGGAAGGCAGCATCAGCCGTGCCGATGAACAGTGGCGCGTCGACGCCCGGCTGCTGCAAGTACCCCCGGGCACGGTGAGCTGGTCGGAGCGACTGCACGCGCCGGTTACCGAACCGCTGCCGGTCGCAGAGATGGCGGCGAGCCTGGTTGATAGCCTGCGCCGGGCCTGGGAAGTCCGGGAATAGCGCGTTGGTAGCCAATTTCAGGCCAATTTCAGGCAAATGCCAGCCTTCTAACATGGTTGTTTGAATTCAACTTTTGCATCATTGATCCTGCGACCTAACCAGCGGAGACCCCGACCATGAAACGAGCACTGATCACAATCACCCTTTTGACTCTGGCCTTGCTGCTGAGCATGCCCGCTGCAGCCCAGCGCATTCCCTTCACCAAACCCGGCGACGATGCGGCCCGCGTTGTTGGCGAGCCCGGCAATCCAAGCAAGGATATCTACCCTGTGCGCTTCGTCGCCGTTGACGGGGTCAACATCCCAGGCGGTGGACGCGAGGCACTGTGGCTCGAACCGGGCAGCTACACCCTGACCGTGCTGGGCATGATTCGCAGCCCATCGATCCGCCGTCCTTTCCGAGGGCGTCATGATCCCGGTTACAACGAGATCGAAGTCGTGATCGAGGCCGGCCGTACCTACCACATCGGCATGAAGCACGACCGCTCACTGAAACGTTCGCCGTACTCGACCGTGCTCTATCTGATCACCGAATAGCGCGAGCGAAAGCACGAAACCTGCGATGGTCGCTCAGCCGGCCATCGCTTTTTTCGTCATAATGCCGGGCCAGCCTACAGCCCGGATCTGCCATGACCCCTTACGCCTGGGGTACACCCCCGGCCAGCGCCAATATCCGCGTCCAGCCGGACGACTTCCGCGTCATCGAAGACCTGGGCCATGAACCCAGCGGAGAAGGCGAGCATCTCTGGCTATGGGTGGAAAAGCGCGAGCAGAATACCGCCTTCGTCGCCACCGAACTGGCGCGCGCGGCCGGAGTACACCCCCGCCAGGTCAGCTTTGCCGGCCTGAAAGACCGCAACGCCGTCACCAGCCAGTACTTTTCCATCCATCTTCCCGGTCGCCCTGACCCGGACTGGCAAAACTGGACCATCGAAGGCATCTGCATTCATCGCGCCGAACGCAGTCATCGCAAGATTCAGCGCGGCCGCCTGGCCGGCAACCGATTCGAGCTGATGCTGAGAGACCTTGACGGTGATCTCGATGCGCTGGAAGCGCGCCTGGTCCAGGTTCGGAATCATGGCGTGCCGAACGGATTCGGCGAACAGCGCTTCGGCGGCAACAACCTGGCCCGGGCCCGCGCCCTGTTCGCCGGTGAACTGCGCCGCAAGCCATCGAAAAACAAGCGTGGCTTTTACCTCTCGTCCGCCCGCAGCCTGCTGTTCAACCAGGTCCTGGCTGAACGCATAGGGCAGGGCACTTGGAACCGGCTGATTCCGGGCGATGTTGTCATGCTCGACGGCAGCCAATCCTGGTTCAAGGCCGACCCGGCCGATCCGGAGCAGCTTCAGCGCTGCGCCGACCTGGACATTCATCCCACCGGCCCCCTGGTCGGCGAAGGCGAAAACCCGGTCAGCGACCAGGCCGCCGCCATTGAAGAGCGCATTACCGCAGCTGAACCCGATCTGGTCCAAGGCCTGCACCACTTCCGCCTCCAGGCCCAGCGCCGCGCCCTGCGCATGCGCATCCAGCACCTGACCTGGGAATTAACCCCTGCCAAGACCGAGCTTCACCTGAGCTTCAACCTGGGCCAGGGCAGCTACGCCACCTCCGTCCTCCGAGAACTCGTCGATTACTCCACCCCCTGACCCAACTCAAAATCTTGGGGATTTGCACCCGTAGCCCTGCGCTGCCCCGGGCTACGAAACCTCAATGACCCCGTAACAGCACCCGTCCGGCCGGGCTACAATTGTTGAAAACGCCAATTGTTTTCGACCCATGCCAAAAACCGATGCGCAACCGCGGTTGCACGCCGTGCCTGAACTGGACTGGGCGCTGACGCCGCGTCAACTCTGCGACCTGGAACTGCTGGCCAACCACGCCTTCGCCCCCTTGACCGGTTTCATGAACCGGACCGACTACGAATCCGTGCTGGCCAACATGCGCCTGGCCAACGGCCAACTCTGGCCCATGCCGGTCACCCTGGACGTACCCGAAACCTTCGCCGCCCGTCTGGACAAAGACGCACAGGTTGGTTTGCGCGATGCCGAGGGCGTGCTCCTGGCCATCCTCAAGGTCGAAGACATCTGGCGTCCCGACCGCAAGGAAGAGGCCGAAGCAGTCTTCGGCACCACTGAAACCACCCACCCTGGCGTCTTCGCCCTGCTCGAACGCAGCCACGACCACTACATCGGCGGCCAGATCGAACTGGTCCAACGCCCGCTGCACTACGACTTCCCCCACCTGCGCCACGGCCCGGACGAACTCAAGGCCGAATTCCAACGCCGCGGCTGGGAACGCGTGGTCGCCTTCCAGACCCGCAACCCCATGCACCGCGTCCACCAGGAACTGACCTTCCGCGCCGCCCGCGAAGTCGAAGCCAATCTGCTGCTGCACCCGGTGGTCGGCCTCACCCAGCCCAACGACGTCAACCACTTCACCCGCGTGCGCTGCTACGAACACCTGCTGGCCCACTACCCCGAGCAGACCACCATGCTCTCACTGCTCAACCTGGCGATGCGCATGGCCGGCCCCCGCGAAGCGCTGTGGCATGCGCTGATCCGGCGTAATTACGGCTGCACCCATTTCATCGTCGGTCGCGACCACGCCGGCCCGCGCAATACCCGCACCGGCGAAAGCTTCTACCCGCCTTACGCGGCCCAGGAACTGCTGGCCGAACACCAGCAGGAAGCCGGGATTGAAATGGTCCCGTTCCGGGAAATGAAGTACGCCGTCAACCGCGCCCAGTACGTGCCGGTCGACGAACTGCAAGCCGACGAACCAGTGCGAGAAATTTCCGGCACCGAAGTCCGCCGCCGCTTGAGCGAAGGCCTGGAAATACCCGAGTGGTTCTCCTATCCGGAAGTGGTGCGCGAACTGCGCCGCACCCACCCGCCCAGGGCGCGCCAGGGCTTTACCGTATTCTTCACCGGCCTTTCCGGCAGCGGCAAATCCACCCTGGCCAATGCATTACAGGTCAAGCTGATGGAGCTGGGCGGACGCCAGATCACCCTGCTCGACGGTGACATCGTTCGCAAGCACCTATCCAGCGAACTGGGTTTCTCCAAGGAACACCGGAATCTGAACATCCTGCGCATCGGCTTCGTCGCCAGCGAAATCACCAAAAACGGCGGCATCGCCATCTGCGCCCCCATCGCCCCCTACGCCACCACCCGGCGAGAGGTAGCAGAAATGATCCGCCCCCACGGCGGCTTCATCGAAATCCACGTCGCCACCCCGCTGGAAGTCTGCGAAGCCCGCGACCGCAAGGGCCTGTACAAAAAAGCCCGCGCTGGCATCATCAAGGAATTCACCGGCATCTCCGACCCCTACGAAGCCCCCGAAACCCCGGAAATGACCATAGACACCACCAACATAGCCCCCGACCAGGCCGTCCAGAAAATCCTCCTGAAACTGGAACACCTGGGCTACCTAAGCAGCCAAAGCCGCTAGCCAGGTCAATGAACCCGGAACCCGTAAACCGTAAACCGTAAACC
>SKQI01000238.1 GCA_007119095.1 Wenzhouxiangella sp.
CCCTGCTGGCCGCTGACCGCGGCATTCCCGCCATAGTCGGGGCGAAGAAAGCGATCGATATCAACCTCGATCGCTACCCCGCCGGTGTCTATGTCGGCAAGAGCGTCACCGCCCGCTCGCGCCACAACCTGGATCTGGCCCGACGCTGTGGCCACCGGGTCTCCCTGTGGGACGAGGAAGGCCTGGTCTGGGCTTCACGCGAGGTCTACTGGCGCACCAAGGTCGATGGCGCAACCCTGAACGAGCCGGAGTTGCTCATTGCCTGGGGCGAGGACAAC
Organism: Wenzhouxiangella sp.; assembly: GCA_007119095.1. Lineage (GTDB taxonomy): Bacteria > Pseudomonadota > Gammaproteobacteria > Xanthomonadales > Wenzhouxiangellaceae > Wenzhouxiangella. The sequence continues at coordinate 279 of SKQI01000238.1, forward strand.
GCCGCTGCCTGGCGCGAGCACCCGGACTATGCCGGCATTCCGATCGCCGCCTGCGGCAATCCCAGGGCTGATCTGCTGCATCCGAAGCTGATCGCGCTGTTCGACGAAGAGGTCCAGAAAATCCAGGGTGAATTCGGCCGTTTTGTCCTCATCAACACCAATTTTTCCCGGGTCAACCATGTCCAGCCGCGCCAGAACCGACACCTGAAGTGGCTGCGCGAGCAGCGTCCGGACGACCCGCGCGGCGGCTTTGCCGCACACAAGTACGAATTGTTCAACGCCTTCGTCCAGGCCCTGCCGGAGCTGGCCCGAGCCTTGCCCGAAGTCAGTTTCGTGCTCCGCCCGCATCCCAGCGAGCGAGTCCAGACCTGGCAGGACATTGCTGCAGACCTGAACAACGTCCGCATTGCTGCCAAAGGCAACGTGGTGGCCTGGCTGCTGGCCGCCGATGGCCTGATTCACAACGGCTGCACCACGGCCGTCGAGGCTTTTCAGCTCGGCCACCCAGCGCTGGCTTACCGGCCCGTGCTGAACCCCGACTTTGATCATCCGCTGCCCAATGACATCAGCCTGAGCTGCCTGACCTTGCCCGAACTGATTGATGAGGTCCGGGCCTGCACGAGTGACCGCGATGCTGTCTTCGCCCGCCAGGCCGAATCCGGCGGCCGCGACATCATGGCCCGCGCCCTGGCCGGTCTGGGCGAACCCCAGCTCGCCAGCGAGCGCATCCTCGATGCCCTGGCGCCCATGCTGAGCGACCTCGGTTCGGCGGCCAGCCCGCCAGCCAGGGCAGGGCACCTGGCCATGCGCCTGCGCCGCCTGCTACGCCCCATCGAACGCCGCCTGCCCGGCACGGCCAACTACGGCCCATACCTGGCCCACATGTTCCCGGATACCAGCCTGCAAGAAGTAGAGGAACGCAGCCACAAGCTAGCAGCATGCCTGTCCCTCGACGGGCTTCCACCAATCAAGGAACTGGAGAGAAATGTGTTTTTGGTAGGGAGAGGGGTAGAGGGATAGAGGGGGAAGAAGGAAAAGCAAAAGACGGGGAACCACGGAAGGCACGGAAGACACGGAATGGTTTGTCCGTCGCCGGGACTGAAAACTCGTAATCCCGAAACCGCAAACCCGAAACCGACAACCGGAACCCGGAAACCGGAAACCGGAAACCGATACACCCAAAAACGAACCCATCGACCAAACCGGCCTCACCAACCCGATCGGTTAAAATACCTCGGTCTTTCCAAACCAAGCATTCAGCATGATTCGAGCAAAGATCCTGGGAGCCGGGTCAATCGGCAACCATCTGGCCCATGGCGCGCGTGAGCGAGGCTGGGCGGTGACCATGTGTGATATCGACCCGGCGGCACTGGCCCGCACCCGTGACGACATTTACCCGGCCCGCTACGGCCAGTTCGACGAAGCCATCCGGCTGTGCGCGCCTGACGATGTGGTCGATGAGGTGTTCGATGTGGTCATCATCGGTACGCCGCCCGACAGCCATGTACCGCTGGCCCTGGCCGAAATGGCGACCCAGCCGCCCCGAGTCATCCTGATCGAGAAGCCGCTGTGCGAACCCGATCTGGAGCCTTGCCGGCGCCTGGCTGCCGCGGCCGTCGAGGCCGGCGTGCGGGTGCTGGTCGGCTACAACCACCGCCTGACCGAGCACACCCGCCTGGCCGCCGAATGGCTGGCCGAGCACTCGATCGGCGAGATCACCACTCTGCGGTCCATGACCCGCGAACATTGGGGTGGGATCTTCGGTGCCCACCCATGGCTGGCTGGCCCGGCCGATACCTACCTGGGCTTCACCTCGCGCGGCGGCGGTGCCCTGGCCGAGCACAGCCATGCGATCAATATCTGGCAGTACTTCGCCGAGCAGGCTGGCCTGGGCCGGATCAGCGAAGTCATGGCTATGCTTGATGAAGTCGAAGCGCAGGGCGCGGCCTATGACCGCGTGGCCCAGCTGTCGGTGCGCACCGACAAGGGCTTTGTCGGCACCATCGTCCAGGACGTGGTTACCCAGCCGGCCCAGAAGTGGCTGCGTCTGGAGGGTAGCGAGGGCTACCTGGAATGGCAGGTCAGCATCGATTCGAACCACGATCTGGTGCGGCTGGTGCGCCATGGTGCCGAGCCGCTGGAAAAGCGCGTCGCCAAGACCCGACCGGATGACTTCCGCGGCGAGATTGCCCATATCGAAGACGTGGTCAAAGATCCGTCCCTGCCATCGCCGCTGGACCTGGAAACCGGCATTGACACGATGAAGGTGATTGTCGCCGCGCTGGAATCCTCGCGCCAGGGGCGCCTGGTCCGGATCGACGACTGATCCATGCTGGCCGAACATCGCATCCTGGTGGTGGTGCCGGCGCGCGGCGGCAGCAAGGGCATTCACATGAAAAACCTTCTGCCGGTGGCCGGCAAGCCGCTGCTGGTTTACACCGCCGAGCTGATCGCCGGCCTCGACTGGGTAGATCGGGCGGTGGTTTCTACCGATCACCTGGTGATCCGCGAAACCGCCCTGGCGCACGGCCTGGATGCCCCGTTCATGCGCCCGACCGAGCTGTCCGGTGACCGGATTGGCGATGTTGACGTGCTGCGCCACGCGCTGGAAGCCACCGAAGCCGATGACGGCCAGCGTTACGACATCGTCGTCATGTTGCAGCCGACCTCGCCGCTGCGGCGCGCCGATGACGTGCACGCCACCGTCGAACGTCTGATTGAAGAACAGCTCGACGCGGTCTGGACGGTCAGCCCGACCGATCTGAAAGCCCACCCGCTCAAGCAGCTTCGCGTTGATGGCAACGGGCGCATGGACTACTTCGACCCGCGCGGCAAGGACATCATCGCCCGACAGCAGCTGGAACCCGTATACCACCGCAACGGCGTTGCCTACGCGCTGCGTCGGGATACGTTGCTGGAGCAGTCCTCGCTGATGGGCCAGCGTGCCGGTGCGGTGGTGATCGAGACCCCGCAGGTCAGCATAGACACCATGGACGACGTTGCCCGAGTTGAACAGGCGCTGGCCGCGGCTGCTGAATCCGGCTCAGTCGAAGATGCGCCGGCCGCAATGGAAAAGCCGCGACGCCTGGTGATCGATATTGACGGCGTGTTGGCCGAGCCGGTGCCCGAGCTCGACTATGCCCAGGCCGGGCCGATTACCGAAAACGTCGCCCGGGTTAACGCGCTCTACGATGCCGGCTGCCATATCGCCCTGTTTACCGCGCGCGGCTCCGGCACCGGCAAGGACTGGCAGGCGGTGACCGCCGGTCAGATGCAGCGCTGGGGCGTGCGTTATCATGAGCTTCTTTTTGGCAAGCCGCCGGCCGACTACTACGTCGACGACCGCCTCGTATCATTGCCCCAGGCACTGGCCCTGTGCGGGCTGAGCGATCCCGGCAAACAACACTGAACACAGGACCCCCATGAGCAAGCTATTTGAAAATCTGCACATCTTCGAGATGGCCAATAATCACCAGGGTGATGTCAATCACGGCCTGAAGATCATTGACGCGGCCGCGCGCCTGGCCCGTGAGCATCGCGTTCGCACCGCCGTCAAGCTGCAATTTCGGGAGCTGGACAGCTTCATCCATCCGGCCGCCAAGGGCCGCGATGACATCATGCATATCCCGCGCTTCGAGAGCACGCGCCTGGACGAAGGCCAGTTCCGGCAGCTGGTCGATGCGATCCGCTCGGCCGGCCTGGTCAGCGTGGCCACGCCCTTCGACGAGCCTTCGGTGGGCCTGTGCCAGTCGCTGGGCGTGGATGTCATCAAGGTCGCCAGCTGCTCGGCCACCGATTGGCCGCTGTTGGAAGAGATTGCCAAGGCCAACAAGCCGGTCATCGCCTCCACCGGCGGGCTGTCGATTTACGAGATCGACAACCTGGTCACCTTCTTGAGCAAGCGCGTGCCGGAGCTGGCCGTGATGCACTGCGTATCGCTGTATCCCACGCCGCTGGACCAGCACGCGATGAACTTCATGGCGAAGATGATTCGCCGCTACCCTTACGTCACGATTGGTTACTCCGGCCACGAAGCACCGGACAACACCGACGTGGTGATGGTGGCCGTGGCCCAGGGCGCCAAGCTGCTCGAGCGCCATTTCGGTGTGGCCACCGACGAGATCACCCTGAACAAGTACTCGATGGATCCCGAGCAGGCCGGTGAGTGGATTGCTGCCGCCCAGCGCGCCCGCGCGGTGATGGGCGTGGACGACGGCAAGCACGTCAGCCAGAAGGAATACGAATCGCTGCTGCAGCTGCAGCGCGGCGTGTTCGCCAAGCGAGCCATCCGCAAGGGCGAGGAAGTGCGTCGCGAAGACGTCTACTTCGCCATGCCGTGCCAGGACGGCCAGCTGACCTCGGGTCAGTTCGGCCAGTACCGTGCCAACTTCGTCGCCTCACGAGACTATGAACCGGACTCGGCCCTGTTTGAGCGCGCCCAGCCGGACAAGTACACCCAGATCCGCGGCATCCTGCACGATGCCAAGGGCCAGCTTTACGAGGCCGGCATTGCTTTGGGCGATGACATCAGCATCGAAATTTCGCACCACTACGGAATTGATCGCTTCCGCGAGACCGGTTGTGTCTTGATCAACTCGATCAATCGCGAATACTGCAACAAGTTTCTGATCATGCTGCCGGGCCAGAAGCACCCCCACCACAAGCACAAGGCCAAGGAAGAAACCTTCCACATGCTCTGGGGCGACCTGGAAGTGGACCTGGAAGGCGACATCATCCACTTGAAGCCCGGCGACAAACTCCTGGTCGAACGCGACCAGCTCCACGCCTTCCGCACCCGCAAGGGCGCAATTTTCGGCGAAATATCGACCAAGTCCATCCGCAGCGACTCCTACTACGCAGACGAGCGCATCGCCCAAATGGACCCGATGGAGCGCAAGACGATTGTCGAGTCTTGGTAGCCGTTGATTCGGGTTGGGTTTGACTAACCGCGAAGACGCGAAGG
>SKQI01000236.1 GCA_007119095.1 Wenzhouxiangella sp.
TGCGCAAGCACGGGGTCAAATCGCTGGTGGTCGAAAAACGCCATGACAGCGACGCCTGGGGCATGGTGACCTACACCACGGTACTGAAGACCATCATCGCCGAGGAAGGTGACGTTGACCTGGTCAACGTTTACGACATCGCCACCAAGCCGGCGATGGGCGTGCCGCGCCAGCTCGAAGTCCGCCACGCCGTCAGCCTGATGCTGAACTTCAACATCAAGCGTTTACTCGTCACCAGCAACAACGAGCTGGAAGGCATCTTGACGATGAACGATATTGTTGGGGCGATTCTTGAGAAGTTGGATGATTAGCGAAAGACGGTTTCCGGTTTCCGGTTTCCGGATGGTCGTAATGGCGGGATTTCCTTATGGCCCTCGCGGCTTTGCGGTCAGTCAATTAGATTACGGCGCGGACGGCTTTGATGACGGCTTCGGTGGTCAGGCCGTATTCGCTAAATAGCTGGTCGGCCGGGGCCGAGGCGCCGAAGCGGTCGATGCCGATGACCTTGCCCGCCGGGCCAACCCAGTGGCGCCAGTACAACGACACGCCGGCTTCAACCGCCACCCGTGCCGACAGTTCGCCGGGCAGCACGCGTTCCTGGTAATCGGCATCCTGGCTGGCGAACAGGTCCGGGCAAGGCATGGAGACGACGCGCACGGCCAGGCCTTCGGATTCCAGCTGCTCGGCGGCGGCCACGGCCAGGCCCACCTCTGAGCCCGTTGCCAGAATCACCGCCTGCGGCTTGCCGTTTTTCGGCTCGCGCAGGACGTAGGCACCACGGGCGATATCGGCCAGCTGGGCGGCATCGCGCGGCTGGTGCGGCAGACCTTGCCGGGTCAGGATCAGCGCGGTCGGTGCCTTGCGACGACGTAGCGCCGCGCCCCAGGCGGCCAGGGTTTCGACCTTGTCGGCCGGCCGCCAGACTTCGAGGTTCGGAATCAGGCGCAGACTGGCGACATGCTCCACCGGCTGGTGAGTCGGCCCGTCTTCGCCCAGGCCGATCGAGTCGTGGGTGTAGACGTGAATGTTGCCGGTCGGGATCAGGGCCGACATGCGCACCGCATTGCGCGCATAGTCGGAGAACACCAGGAAGGTGCCGGTATAGGGAATGAATCCACCGTGCAGGTCTAGGCCATTGGCAATGGCCGTCATGCCGAACTCGCGCACGCCGTAGTAGATGTAATTGCCCCGGGCCGCATCGTTCATGATGTCAACACTGCCCGACCAGTCGGTATTGTTCGAGCCGGTCAGGTCGGCCGAGCCGCCGATCATTTCCGGCAGGTGCGGTGCCAGCTTTTCGATGCTCATGCCCGAGGCCTTGCGGGTCGCCACCTTGCTGTCGTCGGCCTGCATCGCATCCAGCGCGTCGGCCAGCAGCTGATCGAATGCTTCGGGCAGCTCACCGCTCATGCGGCGGGCGAACTCTTCGGCCAGATCAGGGTTGGCCTGCTGGTAGTCCGCCCAGATGGCCTGCCAGGCCTGCTCGAACTCGGCACCGCGCTGGCGCGCGTCCCAGCCGGCACGAATGTCGTCGGGAATCTCGAACGGCGCATGCGACCAGCCCAGCGCTTCGCGGGTAGCGGCAATTTCGGCATCGCCCAGCGGCGCGCCGTGGGTATCGGCGGTGCCGGCCTTGTTCGGCGAGCCGAAGCCGATCGTGGTCTTGCAGCAGATCAGGGTCGGCCGGTCCAGATCTTCGCGGGCGGCGCGAATGGCCTGGTCAATCGCATCAGGGTCGTGGCCGTCAACGGCCTCGATCACCTGCCAGCCATAGGCACGAAAGCGCTCAGGGGTGTTGTCGGTAAACCAGCCATCGATTTCGCCATCGATGGAAATGCCGTTGTCGTCATAGAACACCACCAGCTTGCCCAAGCCCCAGGTACCGGCCAACGAGCAAACCTCGTGCGAGATCCCTTCCATCAGGCAGCCGTCACCGGCAAACACCCAGGTCCAGTGGTCAACCAGCTTGTGGCTTTCGGAATTGAAGCGGGCGGCCAGCAGCTTTTCGGCCAGGGCCATGCCGACGGCGTTGGCCAGGCCCTGCCCCAGCGGGCCGGTGGTCGTTTCAATCCCCGGGGCCTCGCCGAATTCCGGGTGACCAGCGGTGGGGGAATGCAGCTGACGGAAGTTTTTCAAGGCTTCCATGTCCAGCTCGTAGCCGCTCAAGTGCAGGGTGGCATACAGCAGCATCGAGCCGTGACCGTTCGAGACCACGAAGCGGTCGCGGTCCCACCAGCCGGCATTGCCCGGATTGTGGCGCAGGTGGTCGTTGTATAGCACCTCGGCAATATCGGCCATGCCCATGGGCATGCCGGGATGGCCGGAATTGGCGCGCTGGACAGCGTCCATGGCAAGGGCGCGGACGGCGTTGGCGAATTGGCGTCGTGCGGTCATGGCTTGGGACCCGAGAAGCGTGCGAGTAAGCCGGCCATTGTGCCGCGTTGCATCGCCCCAGGCAAGAACACAAACTGCGATGTCCAGCACGCCCTGGCCTGAAAACGGCGACCGATCGATTTCAGTGGCCTGGACAACGTCAACGTTCAGCCCATGCAGAAACCAAAAACCCCTGCGCTTTCTATGATTTGGCTCAGTTTTTTCGTGCAAGCCCGCAGCGGCTCTGCTAGACTCGGGCTCAAGCGGTCGGAATTAACGCGAAATTAAACTATTTGCGATTTCCGAACTCTTAGAACCAGAAGCCGCCACGATCAACCAGGTCATCGTTTCGATGAAAGTCTTTGCGCCAGCCTTGCTCACGATCAGCCTGCTAGGTAGCCTGAGCAGCGCGTGGGCTGGTGACCCCGAAAGCATCGTAGTTGATGCAGGCTGGCGACTGACCGAGCCTGGGTTGTTGCAACCTCCTGTATTGCATGGAGATCGCGACTCGCTGGGGCTGCCAGGGCTTAGGCCGCGACTGACAATGAATCTCGGCAGCAGTGACAATCCTGCCAACCCCTTGGGTTCGAGCGCATTCTCCTGGTCGTTGGAAGCGTGGCAACTCAACACCGCAAGCCTGGCCCATATCCAGTGCAGCCATCACACAACGACGGTTGATGCTTTCCTGGCCGAAGACTGCCGTTTCGTTGACCAGCCAGTCCCGGAAGACGCCGTGAATCTGGTCCAGGTTCGCGGAGAGTGGACGGCCACACCCGGCATCATCATGGGGATAGGGGCTTTTCATGGCAGCGGTGATCATGGCCTGACCATGCCCACCCTCCCACTGGCAAATCCTGGCAGACTGCCCGGCAGCAATATTTCCAGTGCTCGTAGCCAGACGGTGGACGGCCTCGACGTGAATCTCAGCTTCGGAATCAGCACCGAAAGAGTGGGCGATTTCCTGGTTGGATTGCAGCTGGCCCGGTATCGCCAACGCATGAGCTTGAGCGATCTGGGTTTTGCCGACGCGTTGCCGTTTGACACTCAGGATTATGGGCGCTACGCCAACAGTGCGCAGATCGGCCTTGGCTGGCGTCGGGGTAATTTCAGTGGTGATCTGCTCGGCCAACACTATCGCGATGGGCCGCTGTGGCTGGGTAGTCAGTCTGCCTCCATGGCGCCATACAACTCCTTCGACCTGGAATTTTCGTGGCGCCCACGAAACGCGTCCATCAGTATCGGCATCAGTAATCTGCTGGATGCAACCCCCCGTAGCGAGGACGGCGAGGCAACGCTTGACGACCCGCTTGAACAAGTGTTCGGGCGTATTCCCTACGTTCGCTACAAGCACGACCTGTAAATTCGACCCACCGCACCCTGAACACTGCGGTCTCTTCCTGGCTTACCGCAGAGGCTACTGCTAGGTACAACGCAGGCTAAACGAAGGGGACGTGCGCACTCGGCAAAACAGTTACACTTTGTCCCTTCAACGCATTTCAATGGTGTATGACGCACCTGTTCAAAATGATGAATAAATTCAGCTTCTTGCCCCAAACGCTTGCCCTTGTCTGCGGCCTGATGTTGGCTGTCAGCAGCCAGGCCAGCCAGAGCTTTTCTTCACTGGAAGAACGCATGACTGGTCGTGAGTTTCGGGAAACCGGCCTTTACAAGCTCAGCGATGAAGAGCTCGCAGCCCTGAATCGCTGGATCCGTCAGCGCTCCCTGGCCGAGGGCGAAGTCATGCCCCAGGATGGCCAACCCGGCACCAGCGCGGACCAGTCAGCGGCAGCCCCGAGGGACGACCGCGGACTGCGCGAAACGAGCGCAAGCCGCGAGCCAATTCGCAGCCGCATTGTCGGCAGCTTCACCGGTTGGCGCGGCAATACGGAGTTCGAGCTGGAAAATGGAATGGTCTGGCGACAGGCTGAAGTCGGCACATTTGCCATCCGGGAGGTGGAAAATCCGGAGGTTGTCATTCGCCCCGGCATGTTCGGTGCCTGGCGCTTGCAGGTAGAGGGTTACAACAGCCGGGTACGTGTAGAGCGCATACGCTGAGCGAACAACGGCTGCAGCCCGGACGGCTTCTGCCGCGCAGGCTCCTACGAAGGCCGATTTCTTCCCAGCTTGAGCCACAGCGTCCAACCCCGGGCGCCCAGGTACAGCAGCGTGCCGAAGAACACCAGAAGCAGGCTGGCCAACGGCGGTGGCATATGCCATCCGGTCGGGCTTTGGAACCACCACCAGCCGGCGCCGACCATCAACATCACCAGCGCCAGATAAGAGAGCTGCGCCGCGCGGAACACTTGGTCGCGCCAACGCTGCACGCGTAATCGCTCCCGATCCTCGGGGCCCAGTTCACCAAGTGGATTGTTGCAGTGCGGACAGGACTTCATCAAAGATGAAATACGCCCACCGCAGTAGGGACAGGTAACGATAGCCATAGCGTCCCAAGGGTAACGCAATCCCCGTCAACTTGCAGGCCGACCGCGGGAGCGCTCTCTATCGGGAAAGAAGAAAACCGTTACCTGCAGGCCACCCTCCGGGCGGTTGGCGAAATCAAGCTCCCAGCCATACAGACCGCATAAACGACGAACGATCGACAGGCCCAGGCCAGACCCCTTGCTGCCGCCTGTCTGACGACCACGGAAATGGCGATCAAAAACGTGCGGCAGTTCATCCTCGGGAATGCCGGGCCCGGTATCCAGAATCCGGACCTCACCGCGTCCGACCTCGACTCTTACCTCGCCCTGAGCTGTGTAGCGCACGGCGTTACCGATCAAATTACCAAAGACCACGGCGATGACGGAATCCGGAGCGATGACACTGACCGTATCGATCTCATCCAGCACCAGCTTGAGATCACGCTCGCTGATCAATGGTCGATAGTTGTCGATGACCTGGGCGGCAATCTGACCGGCATCCTGAGCCGGTTGGTCACCATTGGTTCCTCGCTCGGCTCGCACCAGGTGCAGCAAAGCCGTCGTGATATCCGTCGACTGGCGGGCTGCCCTGGCAATGCGCAGCAGTCGCTCGCGATTGCGGTCTGAGAGATCCGGCTGGGCGAGCATCAGCTCGGTGGCACCGGTGATGACTGCCAGCGGCGTTCGAAGCTCATGCGACACATCCGCATTGAAGGCCTTGTCGCGCTCAACCAGCTCTCGCAGACGGGCCGCATAGTCGTCCAGTGCGGCGGCCAGCTGACCAACCTCATCATCGGGAAACTGCTGCTCCAGGGCCCTGGGCGCGCTGGATTCATCCAGCATCTCCAGACGCTGGGCAAGCGCGGTCACTGGCGCCATTACCCGTCCGGCAGACCAGATCCCGAGCGCCAGCGACAGCAGCGAGAAAAACAGCACGGTAGCAATCAGCCCCACGAGCAGACGCCTGGCCAGCTCTCGATTTTCCGATACATCGTAGGTCAGGAAGACCCAGAAATCGTGCTCCTTGGCAACCGCAGCCTTGAAGTGCGCGTCTCCAGTGCGAACACTGTGAACACCACTGGGCAGGTCACGGAAAGGCTCGGGCACGATATCCGGGCGTCCAGGGCGGGTGACGTATCCCTGTATTCGCGAATAAAAGGGCTCTACCAGGGTCGGATCAAGACGGAGATCGCTGATGTACTGATCAACCTCATCGGCCAGCGTGCGCGCGATCAGGGCGTCTTCCAGCCAACTTTGCAGGAGGATGGCAGCGACCGCGAACAGCACGCTCAAGAGCGTGCCGAACAACAAAAACGACAGGATCAGTCGACTTCTAAGACGTCGCCGAAACTTCATCCGGTGCGACCAGGCAATAGCCGATTCCGTGACGGGTATTGATCAGCGGTTTGTCGAAGGGTTTGTCGATCAGGGTGCGCAGGGTATGGATGTGAACGCGCAGGCTATCACTGTCAGGCAGCTCTTCACCCCAGACATGATGTTCCAGATCTCGTCGGGTAACCACGGCAGGCGACGCGCTCATCAGTTTTTCAAGCAGCTTCAACCCGATCGGATTCAGATCGATTCGCTTGCCGGCCCGGTGAACGGTCAGTGTTTCCAGGTTGAACTCCAGATCGCCAACCTTGAGCTCACGTGGCTTGATGCGCTGACCACGACGAGCCAGCACGGCCAGGCGTGCATCGACTTCTTTCAGCTCGAACGGCTTGACCAGGTAATCATCAGCCCCGGACTTGAAGCCGGCCAGTTTGTCATCCAGCTGGTCGCGAGCGGTCAGCATAAGGACCGGCGTTTCCTTGCGCGCTTCCTCGCGCAGCTTGCGACAAACCTCAAGACCGTCCATGCCAGGCAGGGCCAGGTCCAGCACGATTGCATCGAAATCATTGACGATGGCCAGGTGCAACCCGGTAACGCCATCGTAGGCATAATCGACCTCATGGTCGCGATCGGACAGGAAATCGCCAAGATTTGCAGCGATGTCACGGTTATCTTCAATGATCAATATGCGCATGACCAATTCCGCCCTGTTTTCCGGAAATTCCGGCAAAAAAATGCCCAGGCGGGACTAACCGCCCAGGCTCACATTGCCCCGTAACCGTCGATGAGTTCGCTTGCAAAACTTAGAGGCATCATCGACAGTTACGGACTGTACGCCCAGCGCGGTTAACCCAAGGTTAATCAGACTGAAAAACGGGGTTAGGTGGCCCGCCAAGCGCCCGCATTAACGGTCATCCACGAGATTGAGATTCTGCAGCCGGCCGGTCAAGGAATCGGAATCAGCTCCCTCGCTGAGCTTGACGGCCAGGCGAACATCATTGGCAGAATCGGCGTGACGCAGGGCTTCCTCGTAGGAGATGCAACCTTCCTGGTAAAGGGCGAGCAGGCTTTGGTCGAAAGTCACCATGCCATGATGGGTGGAGTCTTTCATGATCGACTTGATTTCTTCGATCTTGCCTTTTCGAATCTTTTCCTGAACCAGCGGGGTATTGACCAGCATCTCGAGGGCAACGTGCCTTCGCTTGCCATCCACCGACGGCACCAGCTGCTGGGCAATGACCGCCCTCAAGTTGAATGACAGATCCAGCAGAACCTGTGCATGGCGGTCTTCCGGGAAGAAATGGAGGATGCGATCCATCGCCTGGTTGGCGTTGTTTGCGTGCAGCGTGGTCAGGCACAGATGGCCGGTTTCGGCAAACGTGATCGCATGCTCCATGGACTCCCGGGTCCGAATCTCGCCAATCAGGATGACATCGGGAGCCTGGCGCAGCGTATTCTTCAGAGCAACATCGAATGAGTTGGTATCAATCCCCACCTCGCGCTGCGTGACCAGGCTCTTGCGATGCTTGTGAACGAATTCGATCGGATCCTCGATGCTGATGATGTGACCCGATGCATTGCAGTTGCGATGTCCCACCATGGCTGCCAGCGTGGTCGACTTTCCGGTACCGGTGGCCCCGACCAGGACAATAATGCCGCGCTTGGTCATCGCCAGATCGGCCAGCGCATCCGGCAGGTCCAGATCTTCGAAGGTCGGAATCTTGGTTTCGATACGGCGACAGACCATACCGACACTGTTGCGCTGGTAGAAAGCACTGACTCGGAAACGCGCCAGGCCCTCCAGCGAGATTGCAAACTGGCACTCCTTCGATGAGTGAAATTCATCGCGCTGATCACCCGTCATGATGCCATTGATGATGTCGACCACGGAGTCATGATTGAGTGCTTCGCGGGTCAGCGGTTTTATTCTTCCGTGAACCTTGATGCAAGGGGGCGCACCAACCGTCACGAACAGGTCTGAACCCTTGTTCTCGTGAAGCTGGCGAAGCCAGTCCTGAATATTGCTTTGCATTTCGACTCCTTGGGAGTAAGCCTCGATTCTGCCCGCCGGATCAGGCCAACGCGGTCTTGTTCTGAGCCTTGCGCATCGCTTCCGGTCGGGTAACCAAACCACGGCGGACAAGCTCGATAAGGGACTGATCCAGCGTTGACATGCCGACATTCTGTCCGGTCTGAATGGCCGAATACATCTGCGCCACCTTGTCTTCGCGGATCAGGTTGCGAATGGCCGGCGTTGCCACCATGATCTCGTGAGCGGCAACGCGCCCGCCAGCCACTCTTTTCAGCAAGGTCTGGGAGATGACCGCGCGCAGCGACTCCGAGAGCATTGATCGGACAATCGGCTTCTCTTCGCCCGGGAAGACGTCGATGATCCGGTCGATGGTCTTCGGTGCCGAAGAGGTGTGCAAGGTCGCAAAAACGATATGCCCGGTCTCGGCTGCGGTAAGCGCCAGACGCACCGTCTCGATGTCACGCAGCTCGCCGACCAGAATGATGTCCGGATCCTCACGCAGCGCGGAGCGCAGCGCCTGGTTGAAACCGTGGGTATCGCGCTTGACCTCGCGCTGGTTGATCAGGCAGCGCTGTGAGGTGTGAACGAATTCGATCGGGTCTTCAATCGTCAGAATATGACCCGCGACGGTCTTGTTGAGGTGGTCGATCATTGCCGCCAGCGTGGTCGATTTGCCTGAACCGGTCGGGCCGGTCACGAGGATCAGGCCGCGCGGCACCTCGATGATATCCTTGAATACTGCCGGCGCATTGATGTCTTCCAGGGTCCAGATCTCGTTGGGGATGACACGAAAGGCAGCGCCAATGCCGCGGTGGTGGTGAAAGGCGTTGACACGAAACCGAGCCAGCCCAGGCACGTTGTAAGAAAAATCAACCTCGAGATTGGCTTCGTAGTCGCGGCGCTGATGGTCACTCATGGTCGAGTAAACCAGTTCAGCCATTTCCTTGTTCTGGAGTGCCGGCGTGTTGATGCGGTGGATATCGCCATCCACCCGAATCATCGGCGGAAGACCGGCCGAAATATGCAGGTCGGAGGCCTTGTTCTTGACCGTAAATGCCAGTAATTCAGTAATGTCCATTAGCAACCCCAGTATTGACAGTGCACATCCGGTGCAACCGGCGACGAAAACGTCAAAGCCACTCGCGTCAGCAGAACAATGAACTGCGTCGCGACCCCATGAATAGTAGCCTATCTGCATGACGAATCAAATCTCGGCCCAAAGCACCAGCCAGGCACCAGGCGACCGCCTGGCCAGAATTCAGGCGCGAATCGACGCTGCCTGCCGAACGAGCGGCCGTGATCCCGACACCGTGTCTTTGCTGGCCGTCAGCAAGGGCCAACCCCTGCACGCGCTGAAAACCCTGATTGCATCGGGCCAGCAGGCTTTTGGCGAGAACTACCTCGACGAGGCGCTTGAAAAAATAGCGGCACTCGCCGACGCTCCCCTGACCTGGCACTTCATCGGGCCCATCCAGTCCAACAAGACGCGGGCCATCGCGGAAAACTTCGACTGGGTCCACAGCGTCGACCGCGCCAAGATCATTCGCCGGCTGTCGGATCAGCGGCCCGATTCGCTGAACCCCCTGAACGTGCTGATCCAGGTCAATCTCGACGGCGAGCAGCAAAAGGCCGGCTGCGATCCCGACCAGATCGAAGCGCTGGCTGCCCGGATCGAAGACAGTCCACGCCTGGTGCTGCGAGGGCTGATGGCCATTCCAGCACCTCGCGAACAGCGCCAGGAGCAGATCGCTGTCTTTGAACAGCTGTACGACCTGTACGCGGAACTGAAGTTGACCCATCGTGGCGTCGACACCCTTTCTGCCGGCATGTCAGGCGATCTGGAAGCCGCGATCATCGCCGGCAGCACCATGGTCAGGGTTGGCACCGACCTTTTCGGACCGCGCCGGTCGCAGACTTAAAGACAACACCCCAGCAGGTTTACAATACCGCCATGGATAGCCCTGACGCGCAAAATCGGATCAGCTTCATCGGCGGTGGCAACATGGCGCGCGCACTGATTGGCGGAATGATTGCCGCCAACCATGACCCGGCCCTGATCACGGTGGCCGACCCCGATGCGACACAGCGCAAAACGCTGGCCAAAGACCTGGGTGTTGGTGTTGTCGCCGACAACGCTGGCGCCGTTGCCGATCAGCGAGTGGTGGTACTTGCCGTCAAGCCCCAGGTCATCGACAAGATCCTCGGTGACATCGGCCAGGCCTTGAATAGCCGCACACTGGTGATCAGCGTCGCCGCCGGCACCACCCTGGCCCGACTTGAACAGGGCCTGGGCCAATCGCGCCCGCTGGTTCGAGCCATGCCGAACACGCCCGCACTGTACGGTGCCGGCATGACCGGACTGGTCGCCAACCAGGCTTGCAACACCGAAGACCGCCACCTTGCCGAGGCGTTGTTCGGCGCTGCGGGGGCGACTGCCTGGGTCGATGATGAAGTGCTGATGGACACAGTTACGGCCGTTTCCGGTTCCGGACCCGCTTACTTCTTTGCCCTGACCGAGCACCTGACCAAAGCCGGCGTCAGTGCCGGCCTGCCGCCGGCATTGGCAGCTCAATTCGCCCGCCAGACAGCGATCGGGGCCGGCGTCATGCTCGATCGCGCGACAGTCGATGCCGGAGAACTACGGCGACGGGTAACCTCGCCCGGCGGCACGACAGCCGCCGCGCTCGAGCAGTTTTCCGCCGACGGCTTCGAGACCATGGTCGAGCGTGCAGTCGCCGCCGCTGTCCAACGTGGCCGTGCGCTGGGAGGCAAATGATGGGCTCACCAACAGCCGCATTCTCGTTCCTTGTCGAGACCTTGTTCCACCTGTACCTGGTGGTGCTGTTGCTGCGGATTCTTCTGGAGATGGTTCGCTCGGATTTCTACAACCCAATCGTGCAGCTGCTGCTCAAGGTCACCGACCCGCTGGTCAAGCCCTTGAGCCGGCTGATCCCCCCAGCCGGGCGCCTCAATCTGGCGGCCATTGTCGTGCTTTACCTGATTCAGCTATTGAGCCTGTTTCTGCTGATCCTGATCGTCGGTGCAAACCTCGACCCACTGGTGCTGGCCCTGGTCGCCGTACTGCGGTTGGTTCGAATGCTGCTGGTGCTCTATCTGGTTCTGATCATTGCCGGCGTGATCCTGTCATGGGTGGGACAGAACTTCAGGCATCCGATCGTCCCGCTGATTTACCAGTTGACCGACCCGGTACTGGCGCCCATTCGGCGTGTACTGCCGCCCCTCGGTGGCTTCGACCTGTCACCACTGGTCGCCCTGATCGGCATTCAGTTCCTGATCATTCTGCTAGGGGTTTAAAGCATCGTTTTTCACTCGCCACGGCAGGCGTAATATCCTGCTTCGTGTACAGTCGTCCATCGGTCGACCCTTGCAAACGCTCAGGTGCTGTCATGAGAAATCGATTACTTGTCCCAAGCCTGCTTCTTCTCTGCGTATCCGCTATTGGCCACGCGGGCCAGGCCGAAACTTTCGGCCCCTACGCCGTCCACTACAACACCTTCAACACCAACTTGCTTACCCCGGACGTTGCGCGAGCCTATTCCATCCAGCGCAGCGCCAGTCGCGCGCTGCTCAACATTGCCGTCATTCGCCATGACGACGAGACCATGGGCACCCCGGTTCGGGCTCGGGTTTCGGCAACGGCCACCAACCTTGCCGGTCAGCGTCGGGATCTGAACATGCGCGAAATTCGCGACCAGGACGCAATTTATTACATCGGCAGCTTTGGCATCAGCAATGAGGAAACCCTGAACTTCCGCATCAGCGTGCAACCGCTGGGACAGACCGAAGCTCACGAATTCAGCTTCCGCCAGCAGTTCTACACTCGCTGATAGACATTCAGAGCGTTCAGGGCGGCTCTGCGACCAACTCGTAACTGCGCAGGGCCCAGTCGGCGTCTTCATCCAGGCCGCCGTCATTCACCCAGCGGGCCTGATACCAGAAGCCGTCCATGCGGAAACTTCGTCCGCGCAGTTCCTCCGGCAGCGCCGGCAGATAAGCCGGCGGCGGCACGTCGACCAGCACCGGCAGTGTCAGCTCTGGCACTCGATCCCGATCAATCGCCGCCAGCAGTTCCCGATAGCGGCGATGAAACTCACCATCATCTTCCTCGATGCGATCAGGATGATGCAACCTCAAGGCCAGCAGGTGCCAACGCGTTTCGGTCCAGACGGTCATCATCTGAATTTCCCAGCCGTCCGGGGTGAACCGATAGAGCTCGGAGCGATCACCAATATAGGCACCGGGACCTGCGCTGGCCAAGGTTTGTCCGATCAGGCGGGTAAAGGCTTCGAAATCAGGCTCTTCAGCCACAGCGATGGAGCCCGCAGACAGCAGCAGGAGACCGGACAGGATGCGGTGCCAGACGCTCATACGCAGTACCATACTCGGATGACGCCTGAACGCAAAGCCCGAATTCAGTCGGTGGCCGCCCGCCGCCAGGTTGACCTGACCGTATTCATGGAGCGGGTACACAAACCGCACAATGTTGCCGCCATTCTTCGAACCTGCGATGCGGTCGGCGTGATGCGCGCCCATGCGGTGCCGCCCACCGGCGGCATCCCGGCACTGAACCACACTGCCCAGGGCGCCCAGCGTTGGGTGGAACTGATTCGCCACCATGACGCAGCCGCCGGCCTGGCCCAGCTGCGGCAAGCCGGCTTCAGACTCTATGCGGCCCACTTTTCCGAGCGCGCCGTGGACTTTCGCGAACCGGACTACACCCAGCCCACCGCAATCGTGATGGGTACGGAGAAGTTCGGCGTCAGCGCCGAGACGCTGGAGATGGTCGACGGCGAAGTTGTGATTCCGATGTTGGGCATGACCCAGTCACTCAATGTTTCGGTGGCCACCGCGTTGATTCTTTTCGAGGCCCAGCGTCAGCGGCAGGCTGCTGGCATGTATGAACCACGATCTTTGGAAGAGTCGCCCTGGAAAGAGCTGAGTGAAGGCTGGATTGCGCGGGATCTGGCGCGGAGGAAAACGCCGCCGCCGGACAACGCCGGGTTGGATCTGGAAATCGACGGGAAGGAGTAAAGGGAAAAGGGGCAAAGGGGCAAAGAGGCAAAGGAAAGACTGGACGAGGGCAGGGCTATCCGCCAACTCCCAGCTCTCGCATTGGGTGGTATCTGTCAGGCCGTGAGCTGGCGGATGCCACCCGATGCTTCTCCCAACCTCCAAACCTCCTGATCCAATGGTCAGGGGTAGAGGAGGGTTTCCTGCCAGTTGCCGTCCTTCAGGTCGAAGCAGACGCGTTCGTGGAGGCGGTATTCGCGGCCGTACCAGAACTCGACGCGGTGCGGCCGGACGCGAAACCCTGACCAGTGCTCGGGGCGGGGGATTTCGCGGCCTTCATAGCGCGATTCAATTTCCTTGACGCGGGCAACCAGCTCCTCGCGGCTGGCCAATTCCTGCGACTGGCGTGAAGCCCAGGCCCCGACCTGGCTGCCACGCGGCCGGCTGGCAAAATAAGCATCGGCCTCAACCGCACTGACCGGCTCGGCCAAGCCGTCGACCAGAACCTGCTCGGCAGTTTCTCGCCACCAGAACACCAGGCTAACCGCCGGATTTGCAACCAGGTGACGCCCTTTGCGAGAGTTGAGGTTGGTATAGAACACGAACCCACCCGGATCAGCATCCTTGAGCAGCACGGTTCTGGCGCTGGGCCGACCTCCTTCGGCGACCGTCGCCAGGGTCATGGCCGTCGGCTCCGGCACATTGGCCACCCGAGCGCGCTCGAAGCCAGCCTGGAATCGTTCAAGCATCTCAGTAGTCATTGCCTGGATCATTTCAGCATTGCTCCGTAACCATGGCGGAAATCAGGGTAGCGAAAATCATAGCCGCTGGCGCGCAATCGCCGGTTGGCAATTCGTTTGCCCTGGCCACCGGCTTCGCTGAGGCGGGCCGGCGGATTCCCGCCCATTTTAACGGCCAGCCAGTCAAGCACTTCACACCGAGGGGACGGGCAATTGTCACTGGCACAGTACAGGGCCTGCGGCGACGGCAGATTCAGCAAATGGGCCAAGACACCAGCGCAATCATCGGCGTGAATCCGATTAGTCCACTGAGCCGGCTGCTCACGGCAGCTGGCCTGACCAGACCGGACCTGGCGCAAGAGATAGTCCCTTCCCGGCCCATAGATGCCGGAAAAGCGCACGACGACAGCACCTGCCGCCATGGCTTCGGCCTCTGACTCGAGCAGGATCTGGCCATTGAATTTTGCCGGTTCGGTCGGCGAGTCTTCATCGACCCACTGGCCGTCATCCTGACCATAGACTGCGGTTGAGGACGCCAGCAGCAGGCGATCAGCCTGAACGCGGGCCAACAAGTTTTGCAGCCCGGTCACATAAGCAAGCCGATAGGCCTCCGGCGAACGCTTGTCCGGCGTTGCCTGGTAGACCACCGCATCCCAGTGCCGATCAATACTTTGCAGGGTAGTCGGGTCAGCCAGGTTGGCCGGCTGCGGCTGTATTCTGGTCGGCAGCTTCTCCACCCGACGCCGCAAGCCGCTGACCTGCCATTCGTCCGCCGGCAGCGACTCAGCCAATCGGATGCCGATGTCACCGCAACCGGCGATCAACAGACGTTTCACGATGAAGCCGTCGCCAGGTCTCCATCGTCGCTGTCCGAATCGCCACCATCATCCAGGGGCGGACGTGGCGGCAGCATGCGCAGCCAGATCAACCAGACCACCAACGCATCGAGAATGATCAATGCCTGCCAAAGATACAGGTGGAACCAGTTGAACCAGGTCATGTTCCACTGGCCCATGTAGAACAGGCTGATGATGCGCACCAGGTTCAGGCCCTGGATTGCCAGAAATCCGATCGCGAAACCAATCAGTTTGTGCTTCAGGGGCGCAGGAAAGGCGAATATCGCAGCAAACAGGATAATCAGCGCCTCTACCCCATTGCAGCCCGGTTCAATACTGATGGCGAAACCGCTGTCCAGATCGCGAATCACCTTCCCGACCGACACAACGCCATCGTCAAACAACTCGATCAGAAAAACACTGACGCTGGCGATGACCGAAGTAAAAGGCAGGATCACCGCCTCCTGCACAGGCTGTAAAACCTCCAGGGTAAACAGGCCAAGCAGCAACACGACAAACAGGATGGAGAAGCGCAGCATGGAATCAACGACAACGGCCAGATCAGGGCGTACATCTTAGCAAAACCGGGTGCGCAACTCCGAGCCCGAAGCTGCCCGGCCGTGATAGCATTGCCAGCGTATTGGACTGACTGCCAACCACTTTGACCGCTCACCACCCGATCCCGCCCTGGCCCGCACCAGTCATCCGGCGAAGCCTGTCAGGATCAGGATTGATACCGTGAAGCGATTGTTCCTGATCGGGCCAATGGGTTCGGGTAAAACCACGGTCGGACGATACCTGGCTCAACGCATGGGGTTGGATTTCCTCGACCTAGATCAGGAGATCGAACGACGTTGTGGTGTCGATGTCAGCCTGATCTTCGAGATTGAAGGCGAAGCCGGTTTTCGCAGCCGTGAAACCGCCATGCTGGATGAACTGAGCCAGCGAGACAGCATCCTGCTGGCCACGGGTGGCGGCAGTGTACTGAGCGAGGTCAATCGGAGCCTGCTGCGGTCGCGCGGCCTGGTGGTATGGCTGAACACCAGCGTCGACCAGCAACTCAAACGCCTGGAGCGAGACCAGCGCCGTCCGCTGCTGCGGGCACCGAACCGGCGCCAGCGCCTGGAAGCGATGGCCGAGGCCCGCAACCCGCTCTACCAGGCGTGCGCCCACCTGATTGTCAAGTCAGCCAATATAAGTCCCGCTCAAATGGCCGCAAGGGCAGAGCGAGAGATCAGAAGCCACCTGGAAGAGACGACATGAAAGTCATAGAAGTCCGCCACGGCGGAGGCAGTTATCCGGTCTACGTGGGCCAGGGATTGCTCGGCATGACAAGCGTGATCCAACGCCACCTGCAGGGCCGCATTCTCACCGTCACCGATGACCGCGTCGCTGCACTTTACCTGGACGCCCTGCGCCCTTCGCTGGCTGGCCAGCCGCACCATCAGAGTCTGGTCCTGCCCAACGGGGAAGAGCACAAGACGGTGACAAGCTGGCAGCGCATCATCGACGCACTCGTTGACCTGGGCGCGCAGCGCGACGCCACCGTGGTTGCCCTGGGCGGTGGCGTGATCGGTGACATGGGCGGTTTTGCCGCGGCCAGTTACATGCGCGGCATCCGTGTGATTCAGATACCGACCACCCTGCTGGCACAGGTTGACGCCTCGGTGGGCGGCAAGACCGGAGTTAACCACAGTCGCGGCAAAAACCTGATTGGGGCCTTCCACGCCCCAACCGCAGTCATTGCCGATACCGACACCCTGGTCAGCCTGGACCCGCGCGACTATCGCGCCGGACTGGCCGAAGTGGTCAAGTACGGTGCGATTCGCGATCCCGAGTTTTTTGCCTGGCTGGAAGCCCATGTCGACGCACTCAATGGGCGCGAGGCAGACACCCTGATCGAGGCGGTCTACCAGTCGGTGCGCAACAAGGCGGAAGTCGTAGCTGCCGATGAGCGTGAGGCCGGCCAGCGCGCGCTGCTGAACTTCGGCCATACCTTCGGC
The DNA here is from genome assembly GCA_007119095.1 of Wenzhouxiangella sp. Taxonomy (GTDB): domain Bacteria; phylum Pseudomonadota; class Gammaproteobacteria; order Xanthomonadales; family Wenzhouxiangellaceae; genus Wenzhouxiangella. The sequence goes on from SKQI01000236.1 coordinate 16,768, forward strand.
CACGCGCTGGAGACAGCCACCGCCTACCGCGAATACCGACACGGTGAGGCCGTTGCAATCGGCATGGTTCTGGCCACTCGCTTGAGTGAGCGGCTGGGCATATGCGAAACCGGCACCGCCGAGCGCATGATCAACCTGCTGCAAAAGCTTGAGCTTCCGGTCGCGCTGCCCGAACACATTGACGCCCAGCAGCTACTTGAGCTGATGCGCCTGGACAAGAAAAACATGGCCGAACAGATTCGCCTGATCCTGCTTGATGGCATCGGTCAGGCCCGAATTCTGCCCTGCCCGGCCACCGATATCATCAAGGTAATGCAAGCA
>SKQI01000087.1 GCA_007119095.1 Wenzhouxiangella sp.
GCCCTGGAAGTGTTTCTGGAGGCGTTCGAAGGCCCGCTGGATCTTCTGCTTTACCTGATTCGGCGCCAGAACCTGGATATCCTGGATATTCCCATTGCCGAAATCACACGCCAGTACACCGGCTACATCGAGATGATGTCCGGCATGAAACTGGAGCTGGCTGCCGAATACCTGGTGATGGCAGCCATACTGGCCGAGATCAAGTCGCGCATGCTGTTGCCGCGGGTAGCGGCCGAAGAGGAAGACGAACTCGACCCCAGGGCCGATCTGATCCGCCGCCTGCAGGAATACGAACGCTTCCGGCAGGCCGCCGAAGATCTCGATGACCTGCCGCGCCTGGAACGCGATCTGGCGGTGGCATCGGCCGCCGTGGAGGAACACGGCAAGATCCAGCTGCCGCCGGAGGTCGATCTGCGCGAAATTCTGCTGGCGTTGCGCGATGTGATGGCCCGGGCCGAAATGCTCGCCCACCACCACGTCCAGGCTGAGCCGCTGTCGGTGCGCGAGCGCATGTCCAGAATCACCGACCTGGTCTCGCGTCGGCAATTCGTCGAGTTCAAAGATTGCTTTGACCTGTCCGAAGGCCGAATCGGTGCCGTTGTCACTTTCCTGGCACTGCTTGAGCTGTTGCGAGAGCATCTGATCGATCTGGTCCAGCAGGAGCTGTTCGGCACCATTTATCTGCGCAGCCCGGCCCAGGCCGACACCTGATCATTGCTACCTGTCGCTATGGATATCGAATACCTCAAGAAAGTTGTTGAAGGCGCGCTGCTTGCGGCGGGCGCACCGCTGAACCTGAATCAACTCAATGCCTTGTTTCCAGACGAGGAGAAGCCTGGTCACGGTCCACTGAAGGAAGCGCTGGCCGCGCTTGATGGGGATCTGGCGGGTCGAGCAGTGGAGTTGACCGAGGTCGGCAGTGGTTACCGCCTGCAGATACGCACCCAGCTGATGCCCGTCATTTCCCAGCTATGGACCGAGAAGCCGCCGCGTTACTCGCGCGCCCTGCTCGAAACGCTGGCGATCATTGCTTATCGCCAGCCGATCACACGCGGCGAAATCGAGCAGATTCGGGGCGTTTCCTTGAGCGCCAACATTCTGCGCACGTTGCAGGAACGCGATTGGATCAAGACGGTTGGCCATCGCGATGTGCCGGGCAGACCGGAATTGCTGGGCACGACCCGAGCTTTTCTTGACTACTTCAATCTCAAGAGCCTGGACGAGTTGCCCACCCTGGCCGAAATTAAAGACATCGACAATCTCGAGCCCGAACTTGAACTGACCCACCCGGCACAGTCAGATCCGGACCAGCCGGAAGCAGACGATGCGACTCTGGCCGAATCGACCCCCGGAGCGGAGGAAACCACAGATGACTCGCAGGATAAAGACCTCGGCCAGCCCGAACAGTCGCAGCCGCCGGAGCAGCGAGGCGCCCGGCAGCGACCGGACGCAGAACCAGAGCCGCTCGAAGCAGACCCGCAAGACCCGCCCGAACCAGCGTCGGACGAGCAAACGCCGGCCACAGAACCCGACCGCTCAGGATGACAGCCTGACCAGTTTCGACGGCAGCGAGCGGCTGCAGAAAATTCTTGCCGCCGCCGGCCTGGGGTCACGCCGCGGCCTGGAGAAGCGAATAGAAGCCGGCGAAATCGAGGTCAACGGCAAGACAGCAACGATTGGCGCCACCGTCAGTCTTGGTGACAAGATCGCCATCGATGGCCGGGCGTGGGAAGTCAGCGCCAGCGACACTACCCACCGCACTTTGATTTATCACAAGCCGGAAGGGGAAGTCACGACTCGCAGTGACCCGGAAGGACGCAAGACCGTGTTTGATCGCCTGCCCCGACTCAAGGGACAGCGCTGGATCGCGATTGGTCGTCTGGATATCAATACTGCCGGCCTGCTGCTGTTGACCACCGACGGCGAGCTGGCCAACCAGATGATGCACCCGTCAGGCCAGGTCGATCGCGAATACCTGTGCCGCATCCGGGGCGCGGTCAGCGAGGAACAAATCGAACAGCTGCGCAAAGGCGTCATGCTCGAGGACGGTCCGGGCCGCTTCAGTGATGTCGTGGCTGGAGAAGTCACCGGCGGACACGCCTGGTTCACGGTGGCGATCCTGGAAGGCCGAAATCGCGAGGTAAGACGCCTGTGGGAGGCCGTGGGTGCACAGGTCGCGCGCTTGAAGCGAGTTCGCTTCGGTCCGGTCTTCTTGCCTGCGCGGGTGCGCAGCGGGCGCTACGAGGAGCTCAGCGCCGAAGACCATCGCATCCTGCGCGAGGACGTCGGCCTGAAAGCCCAGGCCAGGGAACTGGTACTGATCCCGATCCACCGGGGTCATTCGTCTCGATCGTCTTCGTCCAACCAGCGATAAAGCGTACGTCGGCCAACGCCCAGCAAAGCCGCCGCCCGTCGCTTGTTGCCATCAACGCGGGTCAGCACGTAGTCCACGTAGCGACGCCGCAGTTCGTCGAGGCTGGGCAGCAAGTCACCTTCCAGCAGCTCGGAAGGAATACTGCCGCCAGCACTTGCCTGACCTGCGTCTGCGGCTGGCAGGCGTTGGCTGCCAATGCGCTCCGGCAGATGCGCGGGTCTGATCTCTTCGTCTTCGCAAAACGTGACGGCGCGTTCCATCGCGTTCTTCAGTTCGCGTACATTGCCGGGCCAACGGTAGGCGTGCATCACTGCCTGGGCCTTGGGCGACAGGCGCCTTGCCGGTCGTGACCTGGCCGCGGCGAACCGCCCAACAAATGCCATTGCCAGCAAATCAAGATCTTCACCGCGATCTCGCAGCGGCGGCACTTCCAGCTGGAAGGCCTCCAACCGGTAATAAAGGTCCTCACGAAAATCGCCGCTGGCGACCTTGTCGGCCAGATTGATGTTGGTGGCCGCGACCAGCCTGACATCCACCGAGTGCTCGCGGTCGGCACCCACCGGACGGATCTGACCATCCTGCAGCGCGCGCAGCAATTTGGCCTGCAAAGCCACCGGCATCTCTCCAATTTCATCAAGAAACAAGGTGCCACCCTCAGCCTCCCGAAAAAGACCGGGGCGTTCCTTGTCAGCGCCGGAAAAAGCACCGGCCGCATGGCCGAAAAATTCGCTTTCCAGAAGATCGGCCGGCACGCCGGCACAGTTCACCGCCAGGAACGGCTGCTTTTCCCTCGCGCTTTCGCCATGAATGGCGCGAGCAACCAGGTCTTTGCCCGTACCCGATTCTCCCGTGACCAGCACAGGTCCGTCGGCCCGACCGATCTGCCTGATGCGGTCAAACAGAACGCGCATGGGCCTGGAGCTGCCCTCCATGCCATGAAAAGACTCTTCGCTGACGCTCGACCGGAAGCGCTTGACCTGGTCCTGCAGCCGGCGATTGGCAAGCAGGCGTTCGACACTGAGCACGAAGTGGTCCATATCCAGCGGTTTGGTCAGAAAGTTGTCTGCACCGGCCTTCAGCGCGGCCACGGCCCGATCCACCGTTCCAAAAGCGCTGATCATCAGCACCGCAGGCGGCGCGTGCCTGGCCTGAACCTGCTCAAGCAGGGCCAGGCCGTCGGCTCCCGGTAGCTGCAAATCACTGACCAACACATCAGGTTCGAATTCATCAATGGCAGCCAGCGCATCCTCGGCGCTGGCGTGGGCTTCTGCCAGGTGCCCTTCAGCCTGCAGCTCTTCGACCAGCAGCTCTGCCAGGCTGCGGTCATCCTCTACAACCATGATCCGATGGCGTTGGCTCATTTTTGCGCTCCGAATACCAGGGCAAAGCGCCCTCCTTGAAGGGTTTCACTGCGGCCAACCTCGATTTCCGCACCGTGTTCATCGGCTACGGTCCGAACGATAGCCAAGCCCAGGCCCGTGCCCTCTCCGTCTTCACGCGAGCTCTGAAACGGCTCAAAAATGCTGTCGCGCTTGTCATCCGGAACGCCGGGGCCATCGTCCTCGACTATCAGTCGTAGTTCGCCTTCACCGTGCTCAACCTGCAACATCACTGTCGAGCTGGCCGCCTGAATGGCGTTTCTGACCAGGTTGATCAAGGCATGCTCCAGCCGAACATCAAAACCGGAAACCGTCAGGTCCGAATTCACTTCCTGAATCTGGCACCGAATGCCTCGAGCTTCGGCCTGTGGCGTGGCGCTGGCCAGCACGCGTTGGAAAAGGCGGTTTACCGATACCGCCTGTTTCTCGCGCTGATCGCTGCGAACAAACTCCATCAGCTGCCTGATCAGCTGTCGGGTCCTATCGACCTGTTGCCGCATGCGCTTGAGCCGCCGCTGACCGTCATCATCGAGCTGGTCATACTGCAACAGTCGCCGGGCATCGCCATCAATCACACTCAAAGGGGCGCCAAGCTCATGGGCAACGCCGGAAGAAAAACGCCCCAGGGCTGCCAGGCTTTCCTGCTGGCGCATGCGCTCGGACATCAGCAGCCGTTCTCGACGCTGCTGATCGAGCTCGCCCTGCATCTGCTCGATCGCATCCAGCATATTGTTCAAGCCGCGCCCCAGGGCTGCCAGCTCCCTGGGGCCCTCGACCCGGGCCCGATGCCCCTGCTCACCGCGCTCGATCTTGCCCATGCTGACCAGCAAGTGCTCGATCGGCCGGACAATCGCAAGCCGATGACCGAGCAGCAGGATGACAAACATCAGGATCAACACCCCGCCCCAAAGCCACCACCCCCGCTGGCGCACCACCCCCAAACGCTGGGCAATTTCGCTTTCCTGGCGGACCACCTGCAGCAAGCCGGCAATCTGCCCGGCCGTGGATGTCAGCGGGACGAAATATGAATAGACCGGTTCGCCGGCCAACTCAGCATATCGTCCCAGCTCTTCGCCTAGCGCGGCGACCTCAACAGCTTCGATCTGCTCCTGCCAGCCGGGGCGGATTTCTCCGGCGACGGTCAGGCGGCGGCCTTCAGCGTCGAATACCGTGGCGCCATAGATCCGATCAATGTCGAACACGGCAGCCAGCGCCTGTTCGATTCGGGCCCGGTCGCCATCCCGAAGGGCCTGCTGGACTGGCTCACGCAAGGCACGGGCAACCAGCTCGATTTCTTTCTCTAGCCGATGCTCGAGCAGATTCTCGGCAGTCTGGAAGGTCAGCCATAGAACCAGCGTGGCGAGAATCGCCAGTGGCATGAAGATCTGCGCAATCAGCTGCACTCGCAAACTATTCATGAAAAATCACTTGGACAAGCGGGCACATGCGTCATTATGACACACCTTTTGCGC
>SKQI01000098.1 GCA_007119095.1 Wenzhouxiangella sp.
ACGCCGTCTTCGCTGCAGCGGCGGCGCAGTGATTCAATAACAGTTTCGGGCACGACCGGCGCCTCTCCCCCCAGTTTCACCAGTCCGATGGCACCGCGGGTGGAACGAATCGGCGTCCAGTCTTCTCCGTTCTGGCTCAGGCGGACAAACAGGTAGCGCGGAAACATGGACTCCAGCGCCAAGCGGCGCTGGCCGCGGCGGGTACGCGCAACCTGCGTTTTCGGCCGAAAAATTTCGAATCCCTGGTGAAGCAGGTTGGTTTCGGCGACGGCATCCTGACGCGGTTTGCAGAAAACCGCATGCCAATTGCGCCCCGAAACGCTGGAGTGCGGGTCAATCATGCTCCCCCTTGCCAGATGCTGTGATGTTCACCGGTTGAACATTGTTGCCGCAATTTCTGGCTATTGCAAGTCCGAGCCGTTGGCAGCATTGCCGCCTACCGGCTCAATTCTGTCTCCGGCGCATGGCGCCCGGGCTGATCCCGGTCCAGCGCCGGAAAGCACGGCCGAAATTGGCTGGGTCGCCGTAGCCCAGCAATTCGGCAATCCGGCTGACCGGCATATCGGTGTTCTTCAGCCAGTCGCGTGCCAGCGTTAGCCGGACGCGGTCGACCAGGTCGCGGTAACTGCTGTTTTCCGCCTCCAGGCGCCGCATCAGGGTGCGCGGGGAAAGCCCCAGTCGGGCGGCAATGGCATGAAGCCCGGGATTCTGGCCGTGGACGGCCATCAGCTGCTGTTGAACGAGGGCCGAGGTGGGGCCGCTTTCCGAGCCTTGGGCCAATAGTTCCTCGCAACGGCGCACGGCGCTGGCATGCAAGCCGGGATCCGCCAGCAGGCAGGGCAGCGCCAGCAAAGGTTCGGGAATCCAGATCTGGTAGTGGCGCTGGTCCAGGGAGACCTTGCCCGGCAGGCTACGTCGAAGTTGCCTCGCCCAGGGGCGATAACGTGCCGGCAGTTCGGTATGCAGCTGCTCGCGTTGGCGACCGCTGAGCTCGGACAGCAGACTCACCAGCGCAATCAGGTTCATTTCCATCAGGAGCTCGCCGGGCGATGGCAAAGCCAGCACGGGCAAGATGCGGATACGCAGCCCTTCAGGCCTGCTGGTGGTGCTGGCCTGCAATACCGTCCAGGGTGAGCGCAGGCTTTCAAAGCGCACCAGGCAATCGACGGCCGCATCAAGGCTGGTGGCGGTTACAGCGGCCATGCCCAGCGGCCCGTGGTGGGCGGATTCCAGTTCCAGGGTGGGCTGAATATGCCAGCCTGGCGGACTGATCTCGTCGATCAAGCCTAGCGTGGTCAGCAGGTCACCGAGGCCGATTCGCGTCTGCTCGCCGCCCAAGCTCGCGATATCGAACGGTGCTCGACCGCCGATGGCCGCTAGCTGGTCCCGGTTCAGCGTCGGGCTATCCAGAAAACTGGCCAGATAGGTCGCAGGTACCCCGATCGAATTCAGTTCGCTCAAAAAGTCTGCTCCAGATCCACCTGTCCCGTGTTTCCCTTTTTTCTGCATTTCCGCCGATCGTGGCAGGAAATGACCACTTCCTGTCATTTTATACACTTTTCGGCGATGGCGTGCAAGTCAACAATAACGTTTCGCCATCTCATTGACGTGCAACGCCATGCCTCATCTCGAGTCCTCGCTGGAACTGGGCGGCTACGTGGACCGCAAGCGCCATGCCTGGCTGCTGTCGGTCTTTTATCCGCTGTTTCCGGTTTATGCCATTGGTCTTCATGCCTGGACCGGCAATGAATGGCTGTTGCTGGTCCCCATCCTGTTTGCGTATACCGTTGTGCCCTTGCTGGACTGGATACTGGGGGAAGATCAGAGCAACCCGCCGGAAGACGTGGTTCCCGCGCTGGAGGCTGACAGCTACTATCGAATTCTGACCTGGATCACGGTGCCGCTGCATGTCCTGGCCCTGGTTGTTGCGGTTTGGTACGCAGTCACTGCCGATCTCGGCTGGCTGGGGTGGCTCGCGCTGGTTTATGTCACTGGTCTGGCCTCGGGGATTGCGGTCAACACAGCCCACGAGATGGGCCACAAGCGTCACTGGATTGACCAACTGCTGTCCCGGATTGCCCTGGCCGTGCCCTTTTATGGACACTTCACGACCGAGCACAATTTTGGTCACCACAGCCAGGTGGCCACGCCTGAAGACTGCGCGAGTGCGCGGATGGGCGAGTCCATTTACCGCTTTGCCCTGCGTGAAATGCCGGGGGGGCTGAAGCGGGCCTGGCGGATCGAGTGCGAGCGACTTCGTCGACGCCATCTGCCCGTCTGGCACTGGCGCAATACCATTCTCCAGTCCTATATCTTCTCTATCGTGCTGCAAGGCGGCCTGGTGCTGGCGCTGGGCTGGTTGGTGTTGCCCTTCTTGCTGATTCACAACCTGCTGGCCTGGTTTCAACTCACCAGCGCAAACTATGTCGAACACTATGGCTTGCTCAGGCGGCGTCTTGCCGGTGGTCGCTATGAGCGTTGCCAGCCCCATCACTCATGGAACAGTAACCACATCTGTTCCAACCTGCTGCTGTTTCATCTCGAGCGTCACTCTGATCATCACGCCAATCCAGGACGTCGCTACCAGTCCCTGCGCCACTTCGACGACGTGCCCCGTCTGCCCAGCGGCTACTTCGGCATGTTCCTGCTGGCCTACCTGCCGCCGTTGTGGTTCAAGGTCATGAATCGCAGGCTGTTGGCTTTGCCTCATGTCAATGGCAGCATGGAGCGCGTCAATCGGGAGCCATTGCGCTATAGTCCTTAGCTTTGAAGCAACTGGAGGACAGCCATGGGCCAGTGGTTCTTTGACAGCGTCAATCTCCTGGTGCATGTGCTTGAGGCCGTCGGGATCGTGGTCATCCTCGGTGGCTTCGTTTATGCCACGGTGATCTATGTCCTGCATCTGGGCCGCTGGACGACGCATCAGCTTTACCTCGACTATCGTCGGCGCAGCGTGCGCGGCCTGATTCTCGGCCTGGAGTTCCTGGTTGCCGCCGACATTATCAAGACCGTGGCCGTTGAATACACGATGGACAGTGTCATCATGCTGGCGATCATCATCGTTATTCGAACCTTTCTTGTATTCGCGCTGCACCTGGAAATCGAGGGTCGTTTCCCTTGGGTGAGCGAAGGCAAGAGCGCCGAAGAATGAAGCCTGGCTTGTTGCCGTGCAGGTGAGGCCGTGGTGGTAAGATTCACGCTTTATCAAGCTCGAGAATCCCATGTTTGACCGTAGCGAACAGATCGCTGGCTTCGACGATGAACTTGCCCGCGCCATTGCTGCCGAGGAGCAGCGCCAGGAAGACCATATCGAGCTGATTGCCTCGGAAAACTATGCCAGCCCGCGCGTGCTGGAGGCGCAGGGCTCGGTACTGACCAACAAGTATGCTGAAGGCTACCCGGGCCGTCGCTACTATGGTGGCTGTGAGCATGTTGATGTCGCCGAAGAACTGGCTATTGCGCGCGTTCGTGAGCTGTTCGGTGCAGGCTATGCCAATGTCCAGCCGCACTCCGGCTCGCAGGCCAATCAGGCCGTTTTTCTGGCTTTGCTGAAGCCGGGCGACACGATTCTTGGTATGGACCTTTCCGAGGGCGGACACCTGACGCATGGTGCGAAGGTCAACTTTTCCGGCAAGATATTTAACGCTGTTCACTACGGACTCGACCGCGAGACCGGAGAAATTGACTACGAGCGCATGGAAGCGCTGGCCCGGGAGCATCAGCCGAAGCTGCTGATCGGCGGTTTCTCGGCCTACTCGCGGGTAGTCGATTGGGTCCGCATGCGTCAGATTGCCGACGCCGTGGGCGCCTATTTCATCGTTGATATGGCTCACGTGGCCGGATTGATTGCGGCTGGCGTGTACCCGAACCCGGTGCCCCATGCCCACGTGGTTACTTCGACCACTCACAAGACCCTGCGCGGACCGCGCGGCGGCATCATCCTGGCCTCGGGCGAAGATGAGAGCCTGACCAAGAAATTCAACTCGCTGGTCTTCCCTGGCTGTCAGGGTGGACCGCTGATGCACGTGATCGCAGCCAAGGCGGTGGCGTTCCTTGAAGCCCTGCAGCCGGACTTCAAGGCCTACCAGCAGCAGGTCATCGACAATGCCCGGGCGATGGCCAGCACCACCGTCGAACGGGGCTACAAGGTTGTTTCCGGCGGCACCGACAACCACCTGTTCCTGATTGACCTGATCGACAAGGACATCACCGGCAAGGATGCCGAAGAAGCCCTGGGCCGGGCCAACATCACGGTCAACAAGAACACCGTGCCGGGCGAGCCGCGTTCCCCCTTTGTCACCTCAGGCCTGCGTATTGGCACCCCCGCGGTCACCACCCGCGGATTCCAGCCCGACGACTGCACTGCACTGGCCAACCTGATTTGCGATGTGCTGGACAAGCTGGGCGATGAAAACGTCGAAGGCGCGGCCAAAGAGGCGGCGTTGGCACTATGCCGGAAATACCCGGTTTACCAAAGGTAATGAATAGGGCAACGGGGAAAGGGTGAGCCAATGACTGAATTTCAAAAGGTTTTCCCTTTCGCCTTTGCCTTTTTCCCTTTCTCTGTCTAGCCATGTGGTGCCCCTTCTGCAATCACACCGACACCCGTGTCGTTGATTCGCGTCTGACCTCCGACGGTTTCCAGATCCGGCGTCGGCGGGAGTGCGCCGAGTGCGGGGCGCGTTTCAATACCTATGAAACCCCGGCGCTGAAGGCGCCAAACGTGATCAAGTCCGATGGTTCGCGCGAGGCGTTCAACGAGGACAAGCTGCGCGGTGGTATCGTCAAGGCATTGGAAAAGCGGCCGGTTGAAACCCAGGAGGTGGAGCGGGCCATCCGTAAGCTGGTGCGCCAGGTGCGCACTCTGGAAGAGTCGGAGATTTCCAGCCAGCAGATCGGCGACTGGGTGGCCGGCGAACTTTCGCGGCTGGACCAGGTTGCCTACGTGCGTTTTGCCTCCGTCTATCGTCGCTTCGAGGATGTGCAGGCTTTTCGTGAGGAAATCGAGCGCCTGGAGCGCGCCAACCCGGGTGCCATTGATCGGCGCCAGATTTCCCTGCTCGATGTCGAGGAACCTTGAGCGGGTGTTCGGCCTGCCTGGATAGTTCATGAGTTTTTCTGCCGCTGATCATCGCTACATGGCCGAGGCTTTGCGCCTGGCCGAGCTCGGCCGATTGACGGCCGATCCCAATCCGGCCGTCGGCTGCGTGCTCGTTCAGGGTGATGAAGTGGTTGGCCGCGGCTGGCATCGTGCTGCCGGTGAGCCGCATGCTGAAGTGCTGGCCTTGCGCGAGGCCGGCACGCGTTCAAAAGGCGCCGTGGCCTACGTCACGCTGGAGCCCTGCAGCCATCATGGTCGTACGCCGCCGTGTACCGATGCGCTGATCGAAGCAGGGGTAGGCGAGGTGGTGGTTGCGATGATCGATCCATTTCCGGCCAACGCCGGCCACGGTCTGGAATTGCTGACTCGGGCCGGGATGAAGGTCCGTTCCGGGCTGATGGAGACTGCTGCCCGGACGCTGAATCAGGGGTTTGTCAGCCGCTTCGAACGTGGCCGGCCCTGGGTGCGGGTCAAGCTGGCGATCAGTATCGACGGCAGGATTGCCGGCCCTGACGGCCAATCGCAGTGGATTACCGGACCGGCTGCGCGCGAAGACACCCAGCGCTGGCGCGCGCGTGCCTCGGCGCTGCTGACCGGCATCGGCACCGTGCTTGCTGACGATCCGCGCCTGAACCTGCGCCTGTCCGGCGTCGACCGGCAGCCGCTGCGCGTGGTGGCCGATTCGCAGGCCCGCCTGCCGTCCAATGCCCGGATGTTGAACCTGCCGGGCGGCATTGTTATTGCCAGCACCCAGCCAGCACCATGGTCCCGCGAGGGCGTGAGCTGGTGGCAGGGCCCGGCCGATGGGGCGGGGCACCTGGATCTGGGCGCCCTGCTGGACATGCTTGCCGAGCGCCAGGTCAACGAGCTGCATGTGGAAGCCGGCGCGGTGCTTTCCGGTGCACTGCTGGAAGCGGGCCTGGTCGATGAATTGCTCATTTATCAGGCCCCGGTCCTGCTCGGACAGGGCTGGCCCATGCTGGTGATGCCGGGGATGGAAAAATTCGATCAGCGTCTCCATCTAGACCTGATCGACAGCCGCCGGCTTGGCCCGGACTGGCGTTTTCTCTACCGGCCGCGGCGCGGCTGACAAGCTACCGGATACTGAAATTCATGTTTACCGGAATCATCCAGTCGCTGGGCACCGTCGCCAGCATAGAAGAACAGCACGACGGCGCCCGCCTGCGGATTGACTGCCCCGAGCTGAAGCCGGCCGACTGGCAGACTGGCGACAGCATTGCCGTGGCCGGCTGCTGCCTGACCGCGCTGGATATTGATGAGCGCGGTTTCAGTGCCGATCTGTCCGGCGAAACCCTGGCCCGAACCAGCCTCGGTCAGCTCGAGCTGGGCAGCCGGGTCAATCTCGAACCGGCCATGGCGGTTGGTGACCGCCTCGGCGGCCACCTTGTCAGTGGCCACGTCGACGGACTGGCCAGGCTGGTCTCGCTCACGCGCTTGGGCGACAATTGGGGGTTGCGCTTCAGTCTGCCGGCATCGTTGACGCGTTTCGTTGCCGAAAAGGGCTCAGTGACCCTCGACGGGGTCAGCCTGACGGTCAACGCCGTTGATGATGAGGCTTTCGAGGTCAATATCATCCCGCATACGCTGGCGGTGACGACCTTGGGCAGGCTGGAAGAAGGACAATCCGTCAATATCGAGGTGGACCTGGTAGCGCGCTACCTGGACCGGCTCCTGGCACAACGTGATAGCTGATGACATTTGATTCAATCGAAGACGTGCTGGCCGATATCAAGGCCGGCAAGATGGTGGTCATGCTCGACGATGAGGACCGCGAAAACGAAGGCGACCTGATCATGGCCGCCAGCCTGACCCGGCCGGAAGACATCAATTTCATGGCCCGCTACGGCCGCGGCCTGATTTGTTTGTCCCTGACCCGCGAACGCTGCCGCCAGCTCGGCCTGCAGCTGATGGTGCGCGATACCGACCGCTATCACCGGACCAACTTCACTGTCTCGATCGAGGCTGCAGAAGGCGTGACCACCGGCATCTCGGCCTACGACCGCGCCCATACCATTCGCACCGCCGTTGCCCCGAATGCGCGCCCTGAAGATCTCAACCAGCCGGGTCACGTCTTCCCGTTGATGGCCCAGCCCGGCGGCGTCCTGGCGCGGGCCGGCCACACCGAGGCAAGCATGGACTTGGCCTTGCTGGCCGGACTGGAACCGGCTGGCGTGCTGGTCGAGATCCTGAATGAAGACGGGACCATGGCCCGGCGACCTGAGCTGGAGACGTTTGTGCGTGAACACGGCCTGAAGATGGGCACCGTGGCCGACCTGATTCGCTATCGCCTGGGTACCGAGCAGAACGTGGAATGCGTGCATGCTCAGCGCGTCGGCACGGCCCACGGCGAGTTCGACTTGAAAGTATTCCGCGACCGGATCAACCAGAAGCTGCACTGGGCTTTGATGCGCGGCCAGGTGCAAGCCGATCAGCCGTTTCCGGTTCGGGTGCACGTACCGGAGTTGCTGGGCGATGTGCTGGCCATTTCCGAGCCCGGCTTCGGCATGCCGCTGGACGCAGCCCTGGCCGACATTGCCCGGCGCGGACGCGGCCTGGCGCTGGTGCTGGGCTATGATGAGGACGATGAGTCGCGTTTGAGCGGCCTGAAGCGTGCGGCCAGCTCAAGCAATGAGGGCGAGGTTCGTGATCGCGCCGCCGAGGAGCTGCGCAGCTATGGCATCGCGGCCCAGATCATTGCCGAGCTCGGCATTCGACGCATGGAAGTGTTCGGTGCGCCGAAGCGACTCCATGCCCTGGACGGGTTTGGACTGGAAATCACCGGGTATGTGGTGCCCGAAGGAGTGGAAAAGGCGTGAACAGCATGTCCTCCAACAAGGCGGATAACGCCAGGCAGCGCCGCATTGCCATTGCGGTAGCTCGCTTCAATGAACGGGTGACCGGCATGATGCTGGACGGCTGCCGCCAGACCCTGCTTGAGGCCGGGCTGGCCGAGCAGGACCTGGAGATCCACCAGGTGCCCGGTGCCTGGGAATTGCCGCTGGCCTGCCAACTGTTGGCTGGCAGCGGCCGCTTTCATGCCGTCATTGCTATCGGCGCGGTGATTCGTGGCGAGACCGCGCACTTCGATTTCATCAGTGCCGAATGCGCGGCAGGCTTGCAGCGCGTTGGCCTGGATACCGGCGTGCCGGTGGCTTTCGGCGTGCTAACGGCCGAAACCGGCGATCAGGCGCTGGAGCGTGCCGACCCGGCCCGGAAGAACAAGGGCCGCGAAGCAGCGCTGGCTGCGTTGGACATGATTGCACTGAAGGCGGAGTTGGCCGGTGACCACGGGTAAGCGCGGCAAGCGCCGCACCGAGTCGCCGTTCGAGCCGCGCAAGCGCGCTCGTCGACGGGCGCTGCAGGCCCTGTACCAGTGGCAGCTCAACGACGACTCGGCCGCTTCCATCATCGAGCAGTTCGTCGAGGAACAGAACTTCGACGGCGTCGACCAGGCCTATTTCGAAACCCTGGTGCGCGAAGTGGTCAACCGCCGCGACGAGCTTGACGAGGCGGTCTCCCCGTTCGTGCAGCGTTCGGAGGCCGGGGTCGACCAGATGGAGCGGGTGGTGCTGCGCCTGGGCGCCTGCGAGCTGCTGTTTCACCCTGAAACCCCCTATCGCGTGGTCATCGACGAAGCTGTCGAGCTGGCCCACCGCTTTGGTGCCGAGCAGGCTCACACCTTTATCAATGGGGTTCTGGACCGACTCGCCTCACAGACCCGCACCCTGGAGCGTCAGGCCGAACAACAAGGTGAGTGAGTTTGCGCTGATCGAGCGCATTCGCGCTCGCGCTCACGCCGACAAGACCGTCCTGCTGGGTATCGGTGACGATGCCGCGGTGCTCCAGCCCGCGCCAGGCCTGGCCTTGGTCGCCACTACCGACTCCTTGGTTCTGGACCGCCATTTCCGCAGCGACTGGCCGGCGGCCGATATCGGTCACCTGGCCGCCGCGGTCAATTTCAGTGATCTGGCTGCGATGGGTGCCCGGCCGCGCTGGGCGCTGCTGGCGCTGACCTTGCCCGAGGCCGACCAGGCCTGGCTGGACGGCTTTCTCGACGGATTCTTGAGCCTGTGCGAGCAGTTCGATACCTGCCTGGTTGGGGGGAATCTGTCGTCCGGGCCGCTCAATATCGGCGTCCAGCTACTGGGAGAAATTCATCCTGATCGCATTGCCCGTCGCTGCGGCGCCAGTGCAGGAGACTGGCTGGCCGTCACCGGCGCGCTGGGTGATGCCGCTGCGGCACTGGCATTGGGGGAGCCGGCATCGGCAGGCCTGCGCCGCCGCTTGCATCGACCAACGCCGCGGGTGGCTGCCGGCCAGGCGCTGGCTGAACAGGTCAGCGCCATGATCGATTTGTCCGACGGTTTGCTGGCCGACCTGACCCATCTGCTGGCACCGGGGCAGGGCGCCGAGCTGAACATGGCTGATCTGCCGTGCTCGGAGGCGCTTCAACAGGCCATCCCCGACTTTGCGACACGCTTGCCGCTGCAGCTATCAGGTGGCAACGACTATGAACTTTTGTGCAGCGTTGCGCCTTCGCGCCTGTCCGATGTCGAAAGCGCCTGCGCGGCTCTGGGCTTGCCAATGACCGTGATCGGCCGCGTCAGCTCGGACGGGGCGATAGAATGCAGACAATCTGACGGAAGCCTGCTGGAGATGCCCCGTGGTGGATGGGACCACTTTGACCCGCGCTGAGACTCGCCGAATTGCCCTGGCCACGCCAACCGGCTTTCTTGCCTTCGGTCTGGGCAGCGGCCTGAGCCCGGTTGCACCCGGTACCGCTGGCACCATCGCCGCCATTCCGCTGGCCGCCGTCCTGCTGCAGCTGCCATTCTGGTGGGCACTGGGTGCGATTGTGCTGGCCTTCGTGGTCGGTGTCTGGC
Source organism: Wenzhouxiangella sp. (assembly GCA_007119095.1). Taxonomy (GTDB): domain Bacteria; phylum Pseudomonadota; class Gammaproteobacteria; order Xanthomonadales; family Wenzhouxiangellaceae; genus Wenzhouxiangella. The sequence continues at coordinate 10,006 of SKQI01000098.1, forward strand.
TGTGCGGCGTCACCGGTCGCGCCCTGGGCGTACACGATCACGGCGGCATCGTCTGGGATGAGTTTGTTGGCCTCTGGCTGGTGCTGTTGTTCGTGCCGTTCGAGTGGACCTGGTGGCTGGCCGGATTTGTCCTGTTCCGCCTGTTCGATATCCTCAAGCCCTGGCCGATACGCTGGCTGGATCGGCGCGTGCACGGCGGCTTCGGGGTCATGATCGACGACATCCTGGCCGCGGTCTATGCGCTGGTGCCGCTACTGGTCGTTCTGCACCTGTTTTGAAGTGGACTCGTCCAACGACAGCAGTCGCTCCCGAATGGCTTTCAAGGGGCCTGGCAACGTCTCTGGATCATCAGGTTCCAGGATGCTCAAAGCTTCGCCGCGCAGTGCGGCCGCAGACTCGGTTTTGCCAACGGCCAGTAGGTTGTGATAGAGAAAAAATGTCCGATTGACTCGAAGCGGGTGGCCTTCAGGCCACTGCTCCACGGCCCTAGAATATAGCGCTTCCATTACCGGCAGGCTGGCCTCGGCCTGGCCACGTAACATCTGGTTCCTGGCCTTGACGGTCCGGGCGGCGTCCACCAGGCGGTGGTCATCCCCCAATTGTTCAATGCGCTGTTCCAACACCTGGGAGATCACCCTGTCAGCCTCATCGTGCTGACCCATTCGCTTCAGGATGTTGGCCAGGGTCTCCTTTGCCTGCAGCGTGTCCAGGTGGCTGTCTCCCAGCAGCATTCGCCGTTGTTCGACAACGCTCTCGACCATGGCCAGTCCTTCCTCTGGGCGGCCTTCGCGGTCAAGCATGCTGCCGAGGTTGAGCTGGGAGCGCAGCGTTTCCGGGTGGGCTGCGCCCAAGGTTTCTATGCGCAAATCGAGCGTTTGTTGAAGCAGCGGCAGGGCCTCTTCATTTCTTTGCAGCTGTATCAGCGTGGCGGCATGATTATTCATCGCTCGCAGTGAAATCGGGTGGCGGAGTCCGTACACAAGTTCCAGGATGGCCACGGTTTCCTCATGCACCTCCAGCGCCTCCTCGAGCTGGCCGCTGGCACCCAGGGCGGCGGCCAGGTTGAGCAGGCCGGCGCCGAGCTGGCTTTCATCTTCCCGCTGGCGCAAGGCCTGAACTTCTTCGGTGAAATACCGGCGGGCACTGGCCAAGTCGCCGGCTCGGGCATGCACATACCCAAGGTTTCCCAGAATCCGGATCGTGATCATGTTGTCGTTGCCGAAGCGCTCGCGGGCCATGTTCAGCGCGGTTGTCACCTGCCTGATCGCTTCTTCGCTGTTGCCTGTCTCGACCAGTGAAACGCCCAGCGAGCCTCGAGCGCGAACCGCCAGCCCATCGGGGTCTTCTGGCAGTGCTTCCGTATCGGCCACAATGGCTTCGAGCGCCTGCACGCTGCGCTCGCGCTCACCCACATCGAACCAGGCCGAGGCCTGCCAGAAGCGCGCTTCAAGCAATCGGGCTGGGTCGGTTTCGCCGGATGCAACCAGGCGTTCCAGCAGCGTTTCGGTCAACTCGGGCAAGGCGCTGGAAATACCGAGCGCTTGATACACCGAATGCAGCGAGGTGTACAGCCTGGCCTGCAGTGCCGGCTGACCCTGAAAATCCTGCTCGATTGTTTCTTTGGCCTGGGATAGCAGATGCTGATTCAGCATGCGGCGGGCCAACTCAGTGCCGCTGATCTGGCTGACAAGGGGCTCGATGTCGGGCAGTGGTGGTGCCGAGTCCGGACGCCGGGCAACGCCCGCCTCGTACTGCTCCCGCAAGCCTTCAAGCAGGCCGATTCCCATCGCCTGTGGATCGACCCCCACCAGCATGGACTGCTGGAAACCCACCACTTGCTCGAGTTCCTGTTGACGCTGTTCGGCGATCTCGAACTGGCGCTGCGCCTCGAGCATGCCCAGGGTGGCGGCGGTGAGTCCAGCGATCAGGGCCAGCAAAATCGCGCTGGCGCTGCCAACGGCGATGGCATTACGGCGCAGGAATCGGCTCAGGCGATAAACCCGGGTGTTGGGACGAGCCTGAACCGGTCGTCTCTCCAGTACGCGGACGATATCGTCGGCCAGCGATTGGGCCGAGTCGTAGCGGTCTGCAGGGTCGTTTTCCAGCGCCTTCAAAACCACTGAGTCGATGTCGGTTTTCAGGCGGCGTTGCAGGCGTCTGACTGTGGTGCGACGGGCCTCGGCGACCATGGCCCGGCTGCTGGTGTTCATCAGCAGTCGGGATGAGGGGGGCGGAGGCGGCAGGCGCTCGGTCAGCGAGTCCAGGTTGCCGGTCTGGCTGGCGGTTTCGTAATGTTCATGATCCAGCGGTGGTTGATCGACCAATAGCTCATAAAGCAAAACGCCCAGCGAGTAGACGTCGCTGCGACCATCCAGCGGGCTCTGGTCGAGGCAAAACTGCTCCGGGCTCATATAGCGCGGGGTGCCGGCCAGGTCGCGACTGGATCCCGAATCAGGGCCTTGTTGTTGAACAGCGGTCGCGATGCCAAAGTCGATGATCTTGGGCGCTGGTGCGCCATCAACGCGGCGCACGAGAATGTTGGCGGGCTTCAGGTCGCGGTGGACGATGCCGCGGTTATGGGCGTGCTGAACCGCGCGACAGATCAGGATGAACAAGGCCAGCCGCTCGCGCACTTTCAGGCGCTGCTGGCGGCAGAATTCATCGAGGCGAACGCCGTCGATGTACTCCATTACAAAATAGGGGTGGCCCTGCGCCGTCGTTCCCGCATCGAAGACCTGGGCAATTGCGGGGTGGCTCATCTGGGCCAGGGCCTGTCGTTCGACATCGAAGCGGGCCAGGTTGGCCGTGTTATGAAGCTTGCTGCGGATGACCTTGACTGCCACCTTGCGCTGCACCGGCTCGGTCTGTTCAGCAAGAAAGACCTGGCCCATGCCCCCTTCACCCAGCGGCCGCAGGATCTTGAACCGGCCCAGTTCCAGGGTCACCTCGCCATCGCTCGGCAGCTGGTCGGAATGGACCAGATCCGGGTCGACCAGGGTTTCCAGGCGGGTTTCGTCCGAGTTGCTGCTGTCTGTCGGGGTCACGGGGACAGTGATTCAGTTCAGCTTGAGTGCGCTTCAGGTAATTGAAACAGGGTAACGACACGTTCAACGCCACGCACGGTGCGAGCCCGGGCAATGACGGCATCGGCTTCTTCCTGGCTGACTTCGCCCATCAGGTAGACAATGCCGCGAGCCGAGACCACCTTGACCCGGGTGGCATCGAAGCCCGGCAGGTCCCGAATGCGGGTCAGGCTGCCATTGACGCGTGTCGATAGCCAGCGATCCGAGGTTGAAACGCCGGGGCCGCCACGCGCGACCGGTGCCAGTTCGTTGAACAGGCGGGTTACGCCAGGCACTTCGGACGCGGCACGAGCGGCCAGGGCGACGCGTTCTTCGCTGACGGCTTCACCGGCCAGCAACACCCAACCGTTGTATGCGTTGATCTTTATCCGGACTTCGTCGTTGAATTGTTCATGGCGATAAAGTGCGTCACGAACCCGAACTTCCAGCACGTTGTCATCGACAATGGTGCCCACGCTGCGTCGGTCATGTACCGCCAGGCCGGTGGCGGCAACCCCACCAATCACAAGTGCGGCGCAGGCGGCCAGCTGGCTGATCAGGGCGACGGCCAGCGCCAGTCGAATCAACCGGTTCGTGCCGGTGGAAAGATGTCTTTTGCGTACGCTCATTGTTTTGATCTCAAGCCTCGACTTCGAAAGCATTAGTCACCCAGATCAGGTCATTGTTCGATGCGTCCATGGCGATGACGTCGAACCGGCACGGGTGATCGCACCATTGCGGATGGCTCATCAGGAAATGACGTGCCGCTGTGATCAGCCTGCTTCGCTTGGTGACATCAACACTGTCCAGTGCGCTGACCTGGGCGCCGCGACCGCGCAGTCTGACTTCGACAAACACAAGAACTTCTTTCGCATCGGTCGGGTTTGGGTCGGTCATTACCAGATCGATTTCGCCACTGCGACAACGGTAGTTGCGTTCAACCAGAGTCAGACCGTGGGCCAACAGAAAATCCTCCGCGTCGCGTTCGCCGGCATTGCCGAGCTGCTGGCGTAAGGTCTTCACTGCGCGCGTTCGGCGCGACCCTGATTCAGCCTGACCATGGGCTGATCGCGCTCAATCAGGTTCGTGTCGCCCAATCGCAATCGGCCAGTCATGCCGGCCAGGTAAAGGGAGCGGTCGGTGGCCATCGCATCCAGCCAGGGCAGCAAGGCCATGGTGTCGGCGCCCATGGCGTGCAGTCTGGCCAGGTTCGGGTTATCAAGATGCGGGTGCATATCCGCCGACCGAATGCGTTGTTGGCCCTGGCTGGTAAAGTCAAGGAACCAGGGTGGCATGGGCAGGATCACGCCGTCCAGATCACTGTCGCGAGCGGCGTCGGGGGCGCCGGCAATGATCTGCGAGGTGGCCAGTACGGGAACGTCTCCGGCACCGAAAAACCGCAGCTGGGGCCTGATCTGGCGGCCGTCGTCGGCGCGGGCGGCGAGGAAGATAATGTCAACGTCGGTGCGGCGCTGCGGTTCCGATTCCAGCGGCTGGTTCAGCGTCCGGGTCAGGCTGGCAATGCGCTGCTCGGAACGATCAAGTTCCAGCAAGACTTCCAGCAGCGCGCTGTGGTCGACCTGGCGCAGGGAATACTCGGCTGAACCCACCACCGTGCCCCCGCCGAGCTCGAACAGTTCACGAAACGTCGTCGATACGCGTCTACCCCAGTCACTGTTCTGATACAGGATCAGGGCGCGTTTTTGGCCGGTGACAAGGGCATGGGCGGCAGCCAGCTCGGCATCGTCTTCAGGCAGCAGCGCGAATGCGCGAATCGCGCTGCCCGACCCCGGCGTGCGTCCATCACCGGGGTGGTTAAGCAGCAGCACCGGCAAGCCCGGATCAGGCAGTTCGACCAGGGTGTCGACCTGGTCGCGCTCTAACGGGCCGACCAGAAAGTCCGCACCTGCTTCACGCAAATCAAACCAGGCCGCGACGACGTCCTGTGGGTCTTCGCCTACGTACCGAAACAGCAGTTCCGGGCGCCGGTCCGGCGGTATGTCCAGCCAGGCCGACATCATCCCGTCGCGCACCGCGCTACCGGCCCGCGCCATGGCCGCTCTGCCCGGCAGAATCACGCCGATGCGGGAGGGATGGGGGCGAGTCTGACGCCAAAGTGCCAGCCAGAAGCGCGCTGACTCGGCGCTGTAACCGACATTGGGGTAGGCTGCTTCCCAATCGTCCAGCGCCGCGGATAACAAATCGGGATCCAGCAGGTAACCGCGGACAGCGCTGGCCAGCGCCAGCCAGGGCGACAGCTCAGGGCGGTGGCCATGTTCGATTTGCAATCGTTCCAGGTCGGCCAGCGGCAGCTCGATCAGCAGTGCCAGGCCAAGCTCTGGCGTGAACTCCCCCGAGCGGACAGCGCGATCCAGTGCTTCCAGCGCCTGGTCGGCAGGTCCGTCGCGCAATTCACTCAAACGTGCTTCCAGCGCCAGTCGGCGCTCATTCAGGTCGCCATGAAGCTGACCGGACAATTCGGCCAGTTGCCACCCGGCTTGAGCGAGCTGACCGCGTTCGAGGTCGATCTCGACTCCGACCAGCGCCAGACGCTGGCGCTCACGCTGGCTCAGGGCGTCGTCGTCGATGGCCGCGACCTTCGCCTGGGCCTGGTCGACTCGGCCAGCTTCAAGCAGTAATTCGACGGCATTGAGGCGGTAGCTATTGACCTCATCAGGATGCTCGTCGGCAAGCGCCAGCCAGGCCGCCGCTGCCTGTTCCAGCTCGCCGGCTTGCACCATGGCCTGGATTTGTTCAGTCCGGACATCAGGCGGGGCGTCCGGGCGCACTGCGGGTGGGGGTGGCGCGCAAGCCGCCAGGAACACGATCAGCACGGTTGCTGCAAGAAGCGATTTCATCATGCACGGGATGATAAACGATCGGCTGGTTACAATTCCGTCATGCGAGAAAAGGCTGATACCGATTCCGATGTTGCCCAGGCCGGCACCTTGTTCGTGGTTGCCACGCCCATAGGCAATCTCGATGACCTGTCGCCACGAGCGGCACGGATCCTGGCTACTGTTGACCTGATTGCGGTCGAAGATACCCGGGTTACGCGCCGTCTGGCCGATATCACCGGGCGCTTGCCGAGGATGGTTGTTTTGAATGAACACAGCGAACAGGCTCGGGTTGCCGAACTGGTCGCCGGGCTGGTTGGCGGCGGCAGCCTTGCCCTGGTCAGTGATGCCGGCACGCCGCTGATTTCCGATCCCGGATTTCGGCTGGTCCAGGCTGCGCACGAGGCCGGCGTCACGGTCAGCCCGATTCCCGGTCCTTGCGCGGCCATCGCTGCCTTGTCAGCAGCGGGGCTGCCCAGCGATCGGTTTCATTTTGAAGGTTTTCTGCCGGCCCGTCAGGCCGCTCGTCAGCGTCGCCTGCAGGCCCTGGTTGAACGATCAGAAACCCTGCTGTTCTACGCCCCGGCCAGGGATTTGCCTGTCGTTCTCGCCGATATGAGCGAGGTCTTTGGTCCGGATCGTATGGCGACGCTGGGGCGGGAGTTGACCAAGCGCCATGAAACGGTCTGGCGCGCGGGGCTGGCGGATCTGGCCGAGCGAGTGGGCGCTGATTCTGATCAGCAGCTGGGCGAGGCCGTGCTGGTGGTTGCCGGCAGCGAGCAGGTGCGGCCGCCGATTGCGCTGGATGCCCTGATCCGGGCGCTGGCGGCGGAGTTGCCGCCGTCGCGGGCAGCCCGGGTATTGGCCAACCTGACTCATTTGAACCGGCGCGAGGCGTTCGCCCTGATCGAGTCAGCCCGTCAATAGCCAGTTTCCAGTCAGCGGGCACTGGCGCGAACCAGTCGTGTCTGTCGTAACTGTCAGCAGGCTCGCCTAAGGCACCTCTGAACAATTATGCACGGAGCGCGTTTCAGTCGGAAAAGCCGCAGATCGTGTGGTGCGACCCGAGCGACAGTAGCCGTAGCTACGGCCGAGGGGCGCAACGCGCGAGATGCGGC
>SKQI01000081.1 GCA_007119095.1 Wenzhouxiangella sp.
ACCTGGCCGTGGTCAACCCGGTCGACAGTCGCGGCGTGTTCGTCGACGGCACGGCCGTGGTTGAGGGCGAGTTTGTCTGGAAGGCAAACAAGACCCTGGTTGAACACATGCGCGTCAACGGTACCCTGCTGGCGGCCGAGGATTTCCAGCACAGCTACCCGCACTGCTGGCGCCACAAGACGCCGACCGCGTTTCGGACCACGCCGCAATGGTTCATTGCCATGGACCAGGCCGGCCTGCGGGGTGATGCGCTGAAGGCGATTGATCAGGTTCGCTGGGTGCCGGACTGGGGCAAGGCAAGGATCCGCGGCATGATCGAATCGCGCCCGGACTGGTGCATCTCCCGCCAGCGTACCTGGGGCGTGCCGCTGGGCTTTTTCATTGATCGCGACAGCCAGCAGCCGCATCCCGACACCCCGGCGTTGCTCAACAAGCTGGCCGATATCGTCGCCGAGGAAGGCGTTGATGCCTGGTACGACGACGGCATCGCCGAGCGGCTCGGCGTTGATGCCGAAAGCTATGAGCCCGTGCCCGATATTCTCGATGTCTGGTTCGACTCCGGGGTCACTCACCACTGCGTGCTTGACCAGCGCGATGAGCTCAGCCGCCCGGCCGACCTGTACCTGGAAGGCTCTGATCAGCATCGTGGCTGGTTCCAGTCATCGCTGTTGACCTCGGTGGCCATGCACGGCAAGGCGCCGTATCGCCAGGTGCTGACTCATGGTTTCACTGTCGATGCCCAGGGGCGCAAGATGTCCAAGTCGCAGGGCAACGTGGTCGCTCCACAGCAGGTCATGAACACCCTCGGTGCCGATGTCCTCAGGCTGTGGGTGGCCGCGGCCGATTATCGCCAGGAAATGAACGTTTCCGACGAAATCCTCAAGCGCGTCTCGGATGCTTATCGAAGAATCCGCAACACCGCCCGCTTCTTGCTTGGCAACCTGAACGGCTTCGATCCCGAGCGCCACTGCCTGGCCATGGACGAGCTGCTGCCGCTGGATCGCTATGCTGTCGACCTGGCTGCCGGCCTGCAGGAAGAGGTGGTGGATGCCTATGCCAACTATCGTTTCTTGCACATCTACCAGCGCCTGCACCATTTCTGCAACGTCGACATGGGCGCGTTCTATCTCGACATCATCAAGGACCGGCTCTACACGCTGCCGGAGAACCATCCGGCGCGTCGCTCGGCTCAGACCGCCATGTATCACGTGCTTGAAGCGCTGGTGCGCTGGCTGGCGCCTGTGTGCTGCTTTACCGCCGAGGAAATCTGGGCCGACATGCCGGGCCAGCGGGAGGAATCGGTCATGCTGGCCAACTGGTACCAGGAGCTGGAGGCGGGTGATCCGGCGATGCGCGAGTTCTGGCAAAGCCTGCGCCAGGTGCGCGAGGTGGTCGGTCCCAAGCTCGAGGAACTGCGTCGGGCCAAGGCGATTGGCTCGTCGCTGGCCGCCGAGATTACCCTGCAGGCAGAGGGTCGGCTGGCCGACCAGTTGGCCGAAATTGGTGACGAGCTGCGCTTTGTCTTCATTTCTTCCGATGTGCATTTGGCCGATGTCGATGAGGCGATGGCCAGCGCCGAGATCGGTGGCGAACAGTTGAAGGTGGCAGTGAAGGCGACTGACCACCAGAAATGTGTGCGCTGCTGGCATCACCGAGACTCTGTGGGCAGCGATCCGGACCATCCCGAGATTTGCGGCCGCTGTGTCAGCAACGTTGCCGGTGACGGCGAAACGCGGCGCTGGGCCTGACATGCTGCCGATGCGGCCCGGAAAGTATCTGGTCTGGCTGTCCCTGGCAGCGGTACTTGTGGTGCTGGATCAGTGGACCAAGCACCTGGCCAGCAGTCACCTGGCCTTGTACCGCCCGGTGGAAATCACCAGTTGGCTGAACATGACCCTGGCCCACAATGAAGGCGCGGCATTCAGCTTTCTGGCCGATGCCGGCGGCTGGCAGCGCTGGTTCTTTACAGTCGTGGCAGCCATCATCAGTCTGGTGCTGATGATATGGCTGTGGCGGCTGCCGAATCGCTCGCGTCTGCTGCCAACCGCTATTGCACTGGTGCTGGGCGGAGCAATCGGCAATGTCATCGATAGGGTACGCTTCGGCTATGTGGTCGACTTCATTGACGTGCACTGGCGCGGTTATCACTGGCCGGCTTTCAACGTGGCCGACAGCGTCATCGTGATCGGTGTCGCGCTGCTGCTGATCGAGGGGTTCCTGCCGCGGCGCGGCCCGGAACCGCCGCGCTTGTAATGCGATCAGACCTGCTGATAGTCGGCGCGGGGCCGGTGGGCTTGAGTACCGCGTTTGCGCTGGCCGAAAGCGGCCTGTCCTGTCTGGTTGTGCCTGCCTCGCCAACGGACCAGCGGCCGGGGCTGCCGAAAGAGGTCGAAGTGACCGCGCCGGCGGTAGATTGGCTGCAGCCCGGCCTGGTTAACCGTTTGCAGGCGCGCAGTCGCCGCCTGTGGATGGAGTGGATGGTTCGCTTGGCCCAGGAAACGGGCGTCGACCTGGGCTACAGTCGCCTCGGCTTGCTGCTCATGGGGCAAGCCGTTGCCGCCGCGCCGGACGAGTTGGACCCCGTCTGGGAACAGGTCATGCCCGCACACTGCGAGCCACGACTTTCCTGCGCCGAGCTGCATGGTCTGTTCAATCGATCCTTCAGCCAGGTCAGGCATGATCGCCTGACCCATTCGTTACGCCTGGCTTTGCGAACGCGCGGCGTACCGCTGCTGGACGACCATCACGCAGCAGCCATCGACATCACGGGCAACGTCGCCCCGGGTGTCTATCTGGAGGACGAAAGCTATCTGCAGGCAGACGCCATCATTCTGGCCGCTGAAGGCGACAACAGCCAATTGCTTTACGACTCGAGCCTCGAAGCGCTGGATTTACCATCGCCCCGCGCTCACCATCTGCTGTTCAATCCGGGCAGCCAACTGCTGAAGCATGTGGTGGGGACCGATGACCTGGTACTGGTTCCGCAGCCGGACGGTCGACTGCTGGTCATCGATACCGACAGCGCCGACCATTACGGAAGCGAGGATGAAGCGCTCGACATGCTATTGACCCGCGCGGCCAACCGCCTGCCAGCGCTCAGCCGTTTCGATCTGCAGTACCACTGGCTTGCGCCGTTGCCGGGGCATGAAGGCGGGCGGCCGATGCTGGGGCTTTATCCCCACCTCCGCAATCTTTGGGTTAATGCGGGTCATTTCCGCAATGGTCTGGATATCGCCCCGGCGATGGCGGAATTGCTGGCCGAGCATTTGCAGGGCGGACCCGGTTTCCCGTCGCTGGCCGTTTCGCTGTCAAGCCGGGACTGAGCACGGCGAAGTGAAACCTTCTTGGTACAATGTTGGTCTAGAAATTCTGACTTGACTGACCCCTAGCGCCAAAAGGACGGAAACGACATCATGAATGATCATCTTCGCACCACGACGCTGCCGCGCACTCAGGGCGTGGAAATGGACGAGGGCGCCCGCAAGGTTCTGCGCAACACCTGGAATCTGCTGGCCATGACCTTGCTGTTCAGCGCTTTCATGGGCTACGTGGCCATGGCCAATAACTGGCCTTACCCCGGGGTCCTGATTACCTTGGGCGGCTACTTCGGCCTGCTGTTTTTGACCATGGCCTTGCGCAACTCGGCCTGGGGCCTGCTCAGCGTGTTCGCCCTGACCGGCTTCATGGGCGCCACTTTCGGGCCGATCATCAACAGCTACCTGACCGTATTCAGCAATGGCCACGAACTGGTCATCGCGGCATTCGGAACCACGGCTGTAGCTTTCATCGGCCTATCCGGTTTCGCCATGGTCACCAAGCGTGATTTCAGCTTCCTGGGGCCGTTTCTGTTCGTCGGCATCCTGGTCGCTTTCCTCGCAGGCCTGGCCGCCATCTTCTTCCAGATGAGCGCCCTGGGGCTGGCCGTTTCGGCCATGTTTGCCCTGCTGATGTGCGGCCTGATCCTGTTCCAGACCCAGCAGATCGTCCGCGGTGGCGAACGCAACTACATCATGGCCACCGTTACCCTGTTCGTGTCGATTTACAACATGTTCAGCGCGCTTCTGCACCTGTTCGGATTCGCGTTCGGGGAAGATTGAACGGCAAAACGGAGTTTCGCCGGGAAGGCGTAAGAAGCAACACGGTAAGAGGGAGGTGCCCAAGCGCCTCCCTCTTTCTGTATACCCCTGTCCCCCTGTGCTTTTTTCTTTTCCCCTCTTCCCTCTCGACCTCTCCCCACGCTACAATACTCGGCTTGCCCGGATCCTGGTCGCGGGTTCCGGTCCATTAACCGAGAAACAGCGAGAGCAACAACAATGTCCAAGCAATTCAAGATTCCGGCGGAAATGCGCACGGATGTGGGGAAAGGTGCGAGCCGCCGCCTGCGTCGTGCCGGTCGGGTGCCTGCCGTGGTCTACGGCGGCGACCGCGAGCCCGCCACTATTACCGTTGATCACGATTCGGTCCTGCACATGGCCGACGAAGAAGCGTTTTTCTCCTCTGTCCTGGAGTTGACCGTCGGCGAAGACAAGCGCCAGAAAGTGGTCGTGCGCGATTTGCAACGTCACTCTTTCAAGCCGCGCCTGACCCATATCGATTTCCTGCGTATTTCAGATGACCAGACCATTCGGATCAACGTGCCGATTCACTTCATCAACGAAGAGAAGTCCAAGGCTGGTCGCAAGGCAGGTGTTGTCATTTCCCACCAGACCGTAGAGGTGGAAATCGACGCGCTGCCGAAGAATCTGCCGGAATACCTGGAAGTGGATCTGGCCGATCTGGAGCCTGGCGGCAGTGTCATGCTCAGTGAAATCAAGCTGCCGGAAGGTGTCACCATCCCGGCGCTGGAAGTCAGCGAGGATGCAGATCATCCGATCGTGACGGCCATCTTCATCCGCGAAGGCCAGGGCTCTGGTGAGCTGGCTGCCGAGGCTGATGCTGTTGCTGGCGAGCCGGCCGAAGTGGCCACCGTTGCCGAGGATGAAGAAGGCGAGGGTGATGAAGAAGGCGAAGGCGACGAAGACGCCGAGGCCAAGAAGGAAGACTGAGTCTTTCGATGAGCGCTCGCTGGCTGATTGCCGGCCTGGGTAACCCGGGCGCCAAGTACGACAGAACCCGGCACAATGCCGGGTTCTGGCTTTTGGATGCCATTGATCGTCGCAAGTCGCTGAATCTAAAA
>SKQI01000222.1 GCA_007119095.1 Wenzhouxiangella sp.
CCGCCGATGCGATAGAACTCGCCCTCTGCCAGTACCCTGAGCAGCCGGGTCTGCAAGGCCAGCGGCATGTCGCCGATTTCATCCAGAAACAGGCTGCCGCCGTGGGCCTGCTCAAAGCGGCCGGGGCGGGCCTGGTCGGCACCGGTAAATGCACCTTTGTCGTGACCGAACAACTCGGCTTCCAGAAGATCGGCGGGAATGGCGGCCGTATTCAGAGCAATCAGCGGGCGCTCGGCCCGCGGGCTGTGGCGGTGCAGGGCACGTGCGATCAGCTCCTTGCCAGTGCCCGATTCGCCGGTGATTAGCACCGACATATCGGACCGGGACAGCCGACCAATGGCGCGAAAGACCTGCTGCATGGCTGGTGCTTCGCCGATGAGCTCCGGTGCTTCATGTGTCGGGTCCTGGTTGCCCTCAGCGTCCTTGTTCTGACCCAGCGCCTTTTCCACCAGGCCGACCAGCTCGTCCAGGTCGAAAGGCTTGGGCAGGTATTCAAAGGCACCGGCACCATAAGCACTGATGGCGCTGTCAAGGTCGGACTGGGCGGTCATCACAATGACCGGGGGCGCCGGTCGGCCTGAAGGCGCGCGTCCGAGCAGGCTCAGACCACTTTCCCCGGGCAGGCGCAGGTCAGCAATGATCACCGCCGGCGCAGACTCGGCCAGGGCGAGCAGGGCATCGTCGGCACTGCGAAACAGGCTGACATCGAAACCTGCCCCCAGCAGGGCGCGCTCCAGCACCCAGCCCAGGGCGTGATCATCTTCGACAACCCAGACCGAGCGGCTCATGGGTGGCTGTCCAGGGGCAGATCGATGAAAAACTCGGTCCGGCCTGCTCGGCTGTTGCAGTCCAGGCGGCCAACGTTGGCGCTTATCAGGCTTCGAGCTATCGAAAGGCCCAGCCCGGTGCGCTGCGGGTGGCCGGATACCATGGGAAAAAATATCCGTTCCAGCAGGTCCGGTGCGATGCCCGGCCCATTGTCGATGACGCTGATTCGGGCGCACTGGCGATGACTGATGCCGCCGATGACCAGGTTGTAAGCAACCCGTGAACGAAGCCGAATTCGGGCCCCTGGGGTGTCGGTCAGCGCCTGGCAGGCATTTCGCAGCAGATTCAGCAGCGCTTGAATGAGCTGGTCGGCATCCACCTCGACTTTCGGCAGGCTGGGGTCGTAATCGCGCTCGATGCGGATACCATCGGCCTGTTCGGCAGCAACCAGGCGGCGCACGTGTTCCAGCGGACGGTGCAGGTTGACCGGTGTCCTGCGAGGCGCTTGCTGTGGTCCAAGCAGCTGGCTGACGAGGGCGCCCAGGCGGTCGGCTTCGCCGATGATGATGCGGGTGTAGTCCTTTAACTCGCGCTGGCTGAGTTTGCGCTCCAGCAGTTGCGCGGCTCCCCGTAATCCGGCCAGTGGGTTTCGTAGCTCATGGGCCAGGTTGTGAACCATGCGCTGGGCCAGGTGCTGCTGGGCGTTCCGGTCGGCATCTCTGACCAGGGTGCGGCCGCGGTTACTCAGCTGCATTTCGATGACGACTTGTTCGGTGCCTCCTCTGGCGGGCATGGCGCTGATGACGCAGTCAACGCTCAGCGCTTCGGCGGATGCGTTCACCGACAGTGAAAGGGCCCGGAATTCCATGGATTGACCGCCGCCTGCGACTTCACGAGTGGCCATGTTCAGCTCGCTGGCCTGGGGCCAAAGTACGTCCATGCCCAGTCCGAGGACCTGGCGCGCGCTGACGCCGAGCAGGATCTCGGCCGAGGCGTTCATCCAGATCAGCTCACCACCGGCATTCACCACCAGGATGGCTGTCGACAGGTGGTCGACCAGCCGCTCCGGCGGTTGCCTATCCAGACTGGAATAGTTCATGTCGGAATGATGCACCATTTTGGTGCAATGCACCAGTACCGACGAGCCGACATGGTGCGTTTCTGTTTGTTCCGGGTTGGCTGGAAAGACGCAACTGATTGAAAAGCCTTGCATTAGCGGTGGCTGGCATGAATCCTGCTCTGACGGTTGGCAAGCCGGCACCAAGCCGGACCGAACCGCCCAGTCACTGAGGAGCTACCCCATGAAGTTGATCATCGCCATCATCAAGCCCTTCAAGCTTGACGATCTGCGCGACGCCCTGTCCAAGGCCGGTGTTCACGGCCTGACGGTCACCGAAGTCAAGGGCTTCGGCCGTCAGAAAGGCCATACCGAGCTTTACCGAGGCGCCGAGTACCGGGTTGATTTCCTGCCCAAGCTGAAGCTGGAAATCGCCGTCGCGGCCGAACAGGTCGACAGCGTCGTCGAAACCATCCAGCAGGTTGCCAATACCGGAAAGATCGGTGACGGCAAGATTTTTGTCCTCGATCTGCTTGAAAGCATCCGCATTCGCACCGGCGAGCGCGGTTCCGACGCCCTCTAAAGGAGTAAAACATGGAAACCACCGCTCAGATTCTCGAGCTCAGCTACGCGCTGGATACCTTCTACTTTCTCTTGTCGGGCGCCCTGGTCATGTGGATGGCCGCCGGTTTTACCATGCTTGAGTCCGGCATGGTGCGCTCGAAAAATACCGTCGAGATTCTGGTCAAGAACATCGGCCTGTACTCGATCGCCTGCATCATGTACCTGCTGGTCGGCTACAACATCATGTACAGCGATTCGGCAAGCAGCATCATTCCAACCTTGAGCTTCCTGGTCTCTGGCGACAACTCGGTCGAGGCCGTGATCGCCGGCGGCGAGGATGCGCCTTACTACTCGGATATCTCCGACTTCTTCTTCCAGGTCGTGTTCGTGGCCACCGCCATGTCGATCATTTCCGGCGCTGTCGCCGAACGGATGAAGCTGTGGTCGTTCTTCCTGTTTGCCGTGGTTATGTGCGCAGTCATCTACCCGGTGCAGGGCTACTGGAGCTGGGGTGAGGGCTTTCTTGACGATCTCGGTTACAGCGACTATGCCGGCTCGGGCATCGTTCATATGGCCGGTGCTGCGGCTGCTCTGGCCGGGGTGTTGCTGCTGGGGCCACGCAAGGGCAAGTACGGCCCGGACGGCAGCATCAATGCCATTCCAGGGGCCAACATGCCGCTGGCCACGCTGGGCGTGTTCGTGCTCTGGCTGGGCTGGTTCGGCTTCAACGGTGGCTCCGAGCTGAAGGTGTCGGACGTGGAGTCGGCCAATGCCGTCGCCCAGGTGTTCGCCAACACCAACATTGCCGCGGCCGGTGGCGTGGTTGCCGCGCTGCTGTTCAACCGTCTGCTGCTGGGCAAGGCCGATCTGACCATGGCCCTGAACGGCGCCCTGGCCGGGCTGGTCTCGATCACCGCCGGCCCCGACACCCCGACCATGTTCCAGGCACTGATCATCGGTTCGGTCGGTGGCGTGATCGCGGTGCTGTCCATTCTCGGTCTGGATCGGCTGCGCATCGATGACCCTGTCGGTGCCATCTCCGTGCATGGCACCGCCGGCATCTTCGGCGTCCTGGCCGTGCTCTGGACCAACCCGGATGCCACCTTGAGCGGGCAGCTGATTGGCCTGGGCGTGATCTTTGCCTGGGTGTTCGGCGTCAGTCTGGCTGTCTGGGCGCTGATCAAGCTGGCCATGGGCATCCGCATCAGCGAAGAAGAAGAGTACGGCGGCATGGACCAGACCGAATGCGGCATGGAAGCCTACCCCGAGTTTTGATACCAAGGAGCCAACGATCATGAAATATACGCACACTGCAAAACGGGCGCCAGCCGGCGCCCTGGCAACTCCACTGCTGGTCGGCGCCTTGCTGCTGGCCGCCGCACCGATGACAGCCCGGGCCGAGCTCAGCTTCAACATCGGCGTTGCCTCGAACTACCTGTTCAGAGGTGTCACCCAAACCGAAGACAATGCCGCGATCCAGGGCGGCATCGACTACGAGGCGCCGAGCGGCTTCTACATCGGCACCTGGGCTTCGAACGTTGACTTCGACGGCGCCGGCTACGAGCTGGATGTGTACCTGGGCTTTGCCGCCGAGCTCGACAACGGCCTCGGTTTCGATGTCGGCTATCTGTACTACGGCTACCCGGATGCCAGTCCCGATGACATCGATTTTGGTGAGATCTATGCCAGCATCAGCTACGGCCCGTTTTCCGGCGGTCTGGCCTACACCATCCACAGCGACAATGACGATGGCCTGTTCGATACCGGGGATCTGTACTTCCATGCCGGCCTGGATTTCGAGCTGCCGGCAGACCTGGGGCTGGGTCTGGTAGTCGGCTATTACGACTTCAAAAATGATGGCAAACCCGGTGTTGGAGATGCCAATTACTGGCATGTCGGTGCCAGTCTGAGTCGAGCCTTCGAGTCCCTGGGCGAAATCAGCTTCAATGTTGAATACGCCGATATCTCCAGCAGTGACGCCCTCGGCAGCCCGAACTCCAAGGACCCGAAAGTCTGGGTGGGCTGGGTCTTGACCTTCTGACTTCCCGAGAAAATCAATAGCATCGGCTGGCGGCCGGCATTCATCATGCCGGTCGCCAGGAGTTCGATCCGGCTTGAAGGACCATGCCGAAGAGGTGGCGCTGGACCGGCTCGTAGGGTATTCTCAACGCTTGAAAAAACTGCCAAAGGCCATGGATCCAGATAATCGGCTTCCAGCCTGCTGTTGATCCGAGCTATTTGCATGACCCAACCTGAAGCAAGCCCACCGTCCGCACCCGAACCCGGCCCCGGTGGTGATCTGGAAAAAGAAACGCGAACCTGGGCGTGCATACTGCACCTATCGGTTCTGGCGGGGCTGGTCATCGCCTTTGCCGGCCTCGTTGCCCCGTTGATCATTTATCTGATCAAACGCGATGAGCTCCCGGGCCTGGAGCCGCATTCCAAGGTGGTCTTCAACTGGATTATCAGCGCCATCATCTACTTTTTTGTCGGCCTGGCATTAACGATTACCTTGGTTGGCGCCGTTGTTGGCGTTCCCATCATGTTTGTCGTGGCCGTGCTGTCGATCATTTTCCCGATTATCGGCGGCATCAAGGCCTCCAGCGGTGAGCTCTGGCCTTATCCGCTGTCTATCCCCATATTGAAATAAATCATTGGGTCGGTCTGACCCGTTAAAAGTTGCAGAGAGTCAAATGTCTGAACGCAAGCCCCCGATCGTCAAGTCCAACGTCAC
>SKQI01000158.1 GCA_007119095.1 Wenzhouxiangella sp.
CGCGTGGGTGAATGCCGATCATGCGATTGATGATGAACTCCAGCCGGGCCAGGCCGATGCCGTGGTTGGGGATCTGGGCGAAGTCGAAAGCGCGGTCGGCGTTGGCCACGTTCATCATGATCTTCAGCGGCGCTTCCGGCATGTCATCCAGGGTGTCCTCGGCGACGCTGAACGGCAGCTCTCCGCGGTAGATACGACCGGTGTCGCCCTCGGAGCAGGCCACAGTGACCGTTTCGCCGTGCGGAATGCGGTCGGTGGCATCGCCGCAGCCGACCACGGCCGGAATACCGAGCTCGCGGGCGATGATGGCAGCATGGCAGGTGCGACCCCCACGGTTGGTGACGATCGCCGAAGCGCGCTTCATGATCGGCTCCCAGTCGGGATCAGTCATGTCGGTGATCAGGACATCGCCAGCGGCGATATCGTGCATCTGGTCCAGGCTGTCGATGACCCGAGCCACGCCCTGCCCGATACGCTGGCCAATGGCGCGACCTTCGGCCAGGACTTCCCCGGTTTGTTCCAGCTTGAAGCGCTCCATGGCCTGGCCCGAGCGACTCTTGACGGTCTCCGGCCGGGCCTGGAGGATGAACAGCTCGCCGGTGTGACCGTCCTTGCCCCATTCAATATCCATCGGGCGACCGTAGTGCTTCTCGATGGTCAGCGCCATTTTTGCCAGTTCGGTCGCATCGTCGTCGCTGATCGAGAATTTCAGCCGTTCACTATCCGGCGTGTCTTCGGTGGTGACCCCGCCGGCGTCGCCATAAACCATGCGCGAGGCCTTGCTGCCCAGTGAGCGACGCAGTATGGCCGGCAGTCCCGCTTCCAGATTGGGCTTGAACAGGTAGAACTCATCCGGGTTGACGGCACCCTGGACCACGCTTTCTCCGAGCCCGTAGCTGGATGTCAGGAACACCACGTTGCGGTACCCGGACTCGGTATCCAGGGTAAACATGACCCCGGCAGCGCCCTTTCCGGCTCGGACCATCAGCTGGATGCCGGCTGACAGAGCCACTTCGTGATGGTCAAAGCCGTGGTGAACGCGGTAGGCGATGGCACGGTCGTTGTACAAGCTGGCAAAGACTTCATGAATCTTGACCACCACCTCGTCGATGCCGCGCACATTCAGGAAGGTTTCCTGCTGGCCTGCAAACGAGGCATCGGGCAAGTCCTCGGCAGTGGCTGACGATCGCACAGCGACGGCAAGATCTTCGCCGTGCCGGTCCTGCATTTTCTTCCAGGCTTCGCGGACGGCGGCTTCCAAATCCGGCTGCAACGGCGTTTGCATGATCCACTGCCGAATTTCTCGTCCTATGGCGGCTAGCGCGCGAGTATCGTCGGCATCGAGATTGGCCAGGGTGTCCTTGATCCTGGCCGCCAGTCCGGACTGGTCAAGAAACTCCCGGTAGGCCTCGGCCGTCGTGGCAAACCCGCCAGGGACACTGACGCCCAAGTGGCTGAGATTGGCAATCATTTCTCCCAGGGAGGCGTTCTTTCCACCGACCTTTTCCAGGTCGCCCATGCCAAGCTCGTCCAGCCAGAGGATATACTCGCTCACTTTGATGCCTGTTGCCTGTTGTAGAGCCGGGTATTGTAACCAACCTGAAGGATCGGAAAGCCCGCCAATGCGTAGAACTGCCTTCTTCGTTTCCGACGGCACAGCAATCACCGCCGAAACTTTTGGTCACAGCCTGCTGACCCAGTTTTCCTGCGTCGATTTCCGCCAGATCAGGCTGCCTTTTGTCGACACCCACGAAAAGGCCAGGGATGCGGTCTCGCTGATCAACCGAGCCGCCGAAGCCGATACCTGCCGGCCGCTTGTTTTCAGCACCATTGTTGACGGCGACATCGGCCAGGAGCTGTTCGCCTGCAATGGTCATGTCTTCGATATGTTTTCCACCTTCATGGAGCCGCTGGAAAAGATCCTTGGGGTAGAGAGGTCGCCGCGGGTGGGGCAGGCTCACGGCATGGGCAATGCGCACGCCTATGAGGATCGCATGGAGGCGACCAACTACGCGCTGACCCACGATGATGGCATCAGCAAAAAGCTGGACAAGGCCGATGTCATCCTGGTTGGCGTTTCGAGGTCGGGGAAAACCCCTACCTGTCTCTACATGGCCCTGCACTACGGCGTCAAGGCGGCCAACTATCCGCTGACCGAAGAAGATCTGGAGCAGCCGCGACTGCCCGCTTTCCTGCGTAACCACCGGCACAAACTGTTTGGCCTGACGATCGACGCCGATCGCCTGGCTCAGATTCGCGAGCACCGCCGTCCCGGCAGCCGCTACGCATCGATCAAACAGTGCCGATATGAAGTTGAAGCGGCCGAGGCGATGATGCGGGCCGAGAAAGTACCGATGCTGTCGACCACGGATTCGTCAGTCGAAGAGCTGGCAAGTCGAATTCTGCTTGAATTGGGACTGCAACGCGAAGTATTCTGAAAGGCTGGCCGGTAGTGTTCTTCCGGGTCGGGACTCGCGTGAAGGGAGCAGCCGTAGATAGGCTGCCTCCGGAACCAAAGCGCCTGATACCTGTCTGCACTCCGAATATTTACACGATAACGCCTTGGGTTCGACATGCTGACCAAAGTCCGCAATTTGCATCCCCCCGCCAGGGACTTGGCGCGCCGCCTGCCGGAACTGCATACCTCGGTATTCAGAGCCTTGAACGTGCTCATGCCGGACGGTCTTGGCCGCAGTGACTGCCTGGTATCTCGAGTGGGCGATGGCCCTGACCTGTATATGCAGGTCATCGAGCGCCACGACTACACCACTTTTCTTCGCCTGACCTACGTCATTGGCGATCAACAACAGCATAATCCCAACGCGCACATTCGTGTTTACCACGATGCGCGCATGGCCGAGGCGACGGCATTCAGCCCGCAGCAGGGCTTTCATCGCCTGGCGGGTCCGGAGCTTCCTCTGCATGGTTTGGTCGTTCGCAACTGGCGACTGAACCGCGCGCTGCTGAAATGGCTGGATTACCTGCTCGCCCAGGGGCACAGCGCTGCCACGCTCAAACCCGTCGAGGAAATGCCACCGGGCGTGCCCCCGCTGGTTGAGCTTGAGGCTGGCTGAGCCGGAAGTAGCTCAATTCACGGTCATGCCTTGCGGGCTGGCCGAATGCGGCCTGCTTGGTTAGAATAATCGACCGGAGCGGGCTTGAAAGCTCAGCACGATTGGGCCGGGTTCCATCATCCCCGGCCCTTTTTGCATACCCGGAGGTTATTAGACTTGTCCCCAATGCAGGCAATTCTGGCGCTGGAAGACGGCACCACGTTTTCCGGCCAAGGCATCGGCGCGCCCGGCGCGGCCGTTGGCGAGGTGGTGTTCAACACCGCGATGACCGGCTATCAGGAGATTCTGACCGACCCCAGTTACGCCGGACAGCTCGTTACCCTGACCGCATCTCACGTCGGCAATACGGGCGTCAATCCCGCTGATTCGGAATCCGACCGGATTCATGCTCGTGGCTTGATCATCCGCCACTATCCGCGTCGTCACAGCTCCTGGCGGGCCACCGAGTCGTTGTCTGACTACCTGGCTGCCAACGGCATTGCCGGAATAGCCGGGCTGGATACTCGCAGCCTGACCATTCATCTGCGCGAACACGGTGCCCAGAACGGTTGCATCCTGATTGGAGATACGGTCTCGGCGGACGATGCAGTTGACCGGGCTCGTCAGTGCGAGCCGATGGCCGGCCTGGATCTGGCCAGCCGGGTCTGCTGCGAATCGCCGCATGAATGGACGGAGGGCACGTATTCGCTCGATAGCGGCGAATTTCGGCGCGGCGAAGGCCGCCTGCACGCGGTCTGCTACGACTTTGGGGTCAAGCACAACATTCTCAGGCTGCTGGTCGATGCCGGCTGCCGGGTGACGGTAGTGCCGGCCCGCTGCGGCCTTGACGAGCTGCTGGCCTTGAAGCCGGACGGCGTGATGTTGTCAAATGGCCCAGGTGACCCGCAGCCCTGCGATTACGCGATCAAGGCCATTGCCGGCCTGCTGGAGCGCGAGATTCCGATCTTCGGCATCTGTCTTGGTCACCAGTTGCTGGCCCTGGCGGCTGGTGCAAAGACGACGAAGATGAAATTTGGCCACCATGGCGCCAATCATCCGGTCAAGGATCTTGACACCGGGCAGGTCCTGATCACCAGCCAGAACCACGGTTTTGCGGTGGACGAGGACAGCCTGCCAACCCATGTGCTGCCCACCCACCGCTCGTTGTTCGATGGCACCCTCCAGGGGATTCGCATCGACGGAAAGCCGGCAATGGGTTTTCAGGGTCACCCCGAGGCCAGCCCGGGCCCGCACGATCTTCGGCCTCTCTTCAGCCGCTTCGTCGAAATGATGGACGGGGCCGGTCGATGAGGCTTCTGGATGCTGTTTTGAAAGGATCGATGGAAAACGCTGCGCATGCCGAAAAGAACTGACATTAAATCCATTCTGATCATCGGGGCAGGGCCAATTGTCATCGGCCAGGCCTGTGAGTTTGACTACTCCGGCGTGCAGGCGGTCAAGGCGCTGCGGGAAGAGGGGTACCGGGTCATCCTAGTCAACTCCAACCCAGCCACGATCATGACCGACCCGGAAGTGGCCGACGCCGTCTACATCGAGCCAATTCGCTGGGACGTGGTCCGCGATGTGATTGCCAAGGAACGTCCGGATGCGCTGTTGCCGACCATGGGCGGTCAGACCGCGCTCAACTGCGCCCTGGACCTGGACCGCCACGGCGTGCTCAAGGAATTCGGCGTCGAGATGATTGGTGCCTCCAAGGAGGCCATCGACATGGCCGAGGACCGCGACCAGTTCCGTACCGCGATGCGCGAGATTGGTTTGGGCATGCCGGTGGCCGATATCGCCCACACGCTGGATGAGGCCATGGCGATTCAGCAGCGGATTGGTTTTCCGATCATCATCCGGCCCTCGTTCACCCTGGGCGGCTCCGGCGGCGGCATTGCCTACAACCGCGAGGAATTCATCGAGATCGTTGAGCATGGACTCGATCTGTCGCCGACCAACGAAGTGCTGCTGGATGAGTCGCTGCTGGGCTGGAAGGAGTTCGAGCTCGAGGTGGTGCGCGACAAGGCCGACAACTGCATCATCATCTGCTCGATAGAAAACCTCGA
>SKQI01000231.1 GCA_007119095.1 Wenzhouxiangella sp.
GAAGGCAAGGACATCGCCATGCCGGAGTCCACCCATCGCGAGACCGCGGCGCGCCAGTTGCAGCGTCTGGATATTTCGGCGCTGCCGATCACCGATGCCAACGGTCGCCTGACCGGGATCCTGCGTTTTGACGATGCCATGGACGTGCTCGAGGAAGAAGCTTCCGAAGACATGTACAAGAAAGCCGGTGTCGGAAACCTGATTCATGCCAAGGACGCGATTCGTTCGGAAATGCTGACCGCCGGTCCGCTCCACTATCCAGTTGGCGTGCGCTTGATGTTCCTGATGGTCACTCTGGCCGGCGGCCTGACCGTGGGCGGTCTGGTGGATTTCTTCGAGGACACCCTGGCTGCGGTGATTGCGCTGGCAATCTTTGTTCCGCTGGTCATGGACATGGGCGGCAATGTCGGCACCCAGTCGACCACGATCTTTGCTCGCGGACTGGCCCTGGGTCATATCCATCTTGACCGCTTCTGGCGCAAGCACATGCTGCGCGAAGCCCTGGTCGGGCTGCTGCTGGCCAGCATCATCGCCGTAGTTGCCGGCACCATTGCGTACTTCTGGCAAGGTGCGCCCAACGATATGCCGCTGCTGGGTGTGGTTGTTGGCGGCGCATTGTTCTTCTCGGTCCTGACCGCGGCGCTGCTGGGCTTCCTGCTGCCCTTCATCATGCTCAAGATCGGCGTTGACCATGCGCCAGGTGCTGACCCCTTCATCACCACGATCAAGGACTTCACCGGCCTGGCCGTGTACTTCCTGCTGGCAGGTTCCCTGCTGGGCATTACCACCTGATCCGGGTCCGTGGGGCCAGGTCAACCCAGACCTGGCCCCACATCCTGATCCGACAACAAGCATTGGGACGGAGGACAAGACCATGAACCAGATTCAGCCGCGCATTACCCGCCGCGAACTGCAGCAACTGATCGGCAAGCGCTCCTGGCGCCGGCTGGGCCAGCGTCTTGAACAGGCGCATCCGCAGGACATCGCTGTCCAGCTACCCGGCCTCAATCCGCAGCAGCAGGCCTGCTTGCTCAGATTTCTCGCGCGCACGAACAGCGTTTCACTGGTTCGCAACCACGAAACGAACCACAGCTGATCGGCTCATTGATCGCCTTTCAGTCGTGTGAAATCAGGGAGCGGGGTAGCCATTGATGCAGTTCGTCAATCTGATCGGTGGCATCCTGCTGATTCTGCTGGGCCTCAGGACACTACGCAAACGCTTTGCGCGGGTCATGGGCGGCGACCTGCTCGACTGGCTGCAAGACTTCACCCGTACCCGCGCCAAAGCCCTGCTGGGTGGCGTTGCGGCGGGCATCGTGATGCCCTCCTCAACGGCGATGGCACTGCTGTCGGTGGACATGACCCGCGATTCGCGGGCCACCTGGCGCAATGTCCTGGCCGTCCTGCTGGGCGCGCAGCTGGGCATCACCGTGCTGGTCCAGGTACTGGCCTTCAATCTGCAGGACTATGCCGGGCTGTTGCTGGCCTTGGGCGGCGGCTTGTTTCTGTTTGTCGAGCGCTCCCGCCCCAAGGGCATGGGCCAGTCGCTGCTGGCGCTGGCCTTCATCCTGCTGGGCATGGGCTTTATCTCGCAGGCCGCCGCCAGCGTCGGCGGCGACCCGGCGATCGAAGACCTGTTCGCCGCGCTCGCTGCCCTGCCGATGCTGTTTCTGTTCGGTGCGCTGCTGCTGACCTTGCTGGTGCAGTCGTCAACGGCATCCATTGCAGTGGCATTAGGCCTGGTTGCCAGCGGCCAGGTCAGCCTGACGATGCTGTTGCTCTGGGTGATCGGAGCCAATATTGGCCTCTGCCTGACCGCCCTGATTGCCGGTTGGAATGGCCTGGATAGTCGTCGCCTGGGGCTCGCGGTATTGCTGATCAAGCTGCCGCTGGCAGGGTTGTCCGTCTTCCTGATTCTGATTGTGGGTGAACAATGGCTTGCCGATCTGCCCGGCAGCAGCCATCAGCAAGCAGCTTGGGCGCATACCTTGTTCAACCTGGTCGCCTGTCTGGGCATCCTGCTGGCGGGCCCGTTGGAAAGCCTGAGCAAGGCCCTGGCACCACCCCACGAGACCACCGATGGTGAGGATGCCAACCCACCCCGGCTGGATCCGCTGTTGCTGCAAAACCCGGCCTTGGCAACCAACGCCGCCCTGCGTGAAACACTGCGGATATTCGACACGCTGCATGTCATGCGCGAAGAGATCATGTCCTGCATCCGGGCGGGCTGTGTGCGGGCCGGCCTGCGGATCAGTGTGACCCGGCGCAGCCAGCGCATCCTGAAGATCCGCGAAGAAATGATGCGCTTTCTTGACGCCGTACCCGACGACGCCCTGGGAGCCGAAGATTCCAGCCTGAAAGAAACCATGGATGACTTCCTGCGTGAGCTGCCGCTGATCGTGCGCACCCTGGGTCGGGAACTTCTGGATGAAACCGAGACCCTGCTCGGCAAGCTTGCCGAAGCGCTGCCACAATATCGCGACCTGCTTGTCGAGGCTTCTGAGCGGCTGGGCCGGCAGATGGAAAGCGTGGCCCGCATGTTGCTGAAAGAGGAGCCGGAGCTGGGCCGCGAGATCCTGCGCAACAAGCGCGAGAACAGCAGCTGGCTGATCCGGCACAAGCGCAGCGGCGGCGACCTGCCAACGTCGGCCTGGGAAATCCTGGACGACTTCCAGCAGCTCAATCGGCGGTTGAGTGGTGTGGCTTACGTTTACTGTCGCGATGAACCTGGAGCAGACGACCTTTAAGCAGATTCTGCTGATTGCGCCAAAAATTGCATCTCGCCAAGCTCTCAACGCTGCGCTGTGAGAGTATTACGCCATCATAGGAAAAGGTAACAGGCCCATGTCCGAGAAAGGGGCAATCATTGAACTGATCGCACTGATGAAGCTTGAACGGCATGAACAGCTGCCGGAAACGCTTGACGAAATGGCTGTTCAGGACATTGCCGAGGCGATCGACCAGATAGAGAGCAACGAAGACCGCCTGAAGGTCTTCATGACCCTGCCTGAAGAGCGGCGCACCGACACGTTCTCGTACCTGCCGCACAGTGCACAGCGCCAGTTGCTGGCTGATCTTGATACCAAGGAAGCCAAGCGCGTTCTGCACGAGCTGGTTCCTGATGACCGAACTGCCTTCCTCGAAAACCTGGCTCCCGAAGAGTTGGAGGGCATGCTCAAGCTCCTTGCGCCTGAAGATCTGAAGCAGTCATTGAAGCTGCTTGGATACCCGGAGGAGTCAATCGGGCGCTTGATGACGCCTCGTTTCGTAGCCGTGCGCCCGACCTGGACGGTGGCGCGGGCGCTCGACCATATCCGGCACGAGGCCAATCGCGGCGAGACCGTTAACTTTGTCTTCGTCACCGACGAGCGCGGACGACTGATTGACGCGGTCAAGCTGAAGGATTTCATCCTCGCCCGCCAGGATGCCAAGGTCGAAGCGCTGATGGACGAAGAGTTCTACTCGGTCCAGGCCTCGGCCGACCGGGAAGAAGCGGTTCAGGTCATCCAGCACTATGACATCAACACCCTGGCAGTGACTGACAAGAACGGCGTCATGCTTGGTATCGTCACCGTTGACGACATCATGGACGTCGCTGAGCAGGAAATCACCGAGGACTTCCACAAGCTGGGTGGTACCGCCAGCGTCAACATTTCCATCCGCGAGGCCAGTCCGGGTTTTCTGTATCGGAAGCGCATCGGTTGGCTGATGATCCTGGTGCTGGTCAACCTGGTATCGGGGCTGGCGATTGCCATGTTCGAGGATGCCATCGAAGCGGTCATTGCGCTGGTTTTCTTCCTGCCGCTGATCATCGCCAGTGCTGGTAATGCCGGCAGTCAGTCCGCAACCTTGATGGTGCGCGCACTGGCCACGGGCGATGTCGAGGTCAAGGACTGGTTTCGACTTTGGGGAAAAGAGTTTTCAGTCGCGTTGGGCCTGGGCGTGACCATGGGCCTGGCCGTCTCCCTGGTCGGGGTTTGGCGCGGCGGACCGGAGCTTGGCATGCAGCTGGCCATGGTCGTCGGCCTGGCGATGCTCGCGGTCGTGATCATGGGCGCCATGATCGGCATGCTGCTGCCATTCATTCTGCAGCGGGCCAACATGGACCCGGCCACGGCCAGCACGCCGTTGATCACTTCGGTTGCCGATGTCGTCGGCATCCTGATCTACTTCTCGATCGCGGCTGCGATACTGAATCTGCCCAGCCCGGTCAGCTGAACGTGATGCCTTTGGGCTAACTGCCGTTGACCTTGGACCAGCGGTAAAAGCGCATCGGCGGCACGTTGAGCACTTCCAACGCCACTTCCGGTTGGCCCAGGATGGGCTCGCCGAGGCGACGCACATGGCCACGGAACTGGTAGGCAAGAAAGCGGCCGCCGGGTGCCAGGCTGTCGCGGATGGCCTCGATAATGGCCGTGCCGACTTCCTTTGGCATGGTCGAGAAGGGAATTCCAGAAACCACCAGGTCAGGGCCTGGCAAGCCATGCTGCTGGAGGATCTGCTGAAGGTCAGTGGCACTGCCAGTATGGGGGAAAAGCCTTGGATCGCCGATTTCCTCAAGGATGGCGGAAAACTGCGGATCAAGCTCAATCGTCAGCAGCTTCGCATCCGGGCGCATTGCTTCGAGCATTGCCCGGGTCGTGCCGCCGGTTCCGGGACCCAGCTCTACCACGCAGCGCGCCTCTGCCAGATCAGCCATATTGATCAGCCGCCGCTCGAGGAACCGCGAACTGGGAATGATCGACCCGACCTGCTCGGGGCTGCGAAGAAAGCCACGAAAGAAATCGATGCCGCGCACAGCGCGTCGACCGCTATTCTTGTCAGTATTGTCGAGATTCAAGGGTCACTATCGAGGGCACTTACCCTCGTCCACAAAGCCAAACCGAGATTCTAGCAGCCTTGGGGCTTTACCCGAAGCTCCTGAGGCGTTATCCTTGCGCGCCTTGATCGGCATTGCGGTGCAAATCGCGTTAAAATGCCAGCTTGAGTACGGAGAGGTGGCCGAGTGGCTGAAGGCGCTCCCCTGCTAAGGGAGTATGGGGCTGATCCCCATCGAGCCGGCGCCCACGTCGAAGCCGTGAACGATCCCGCGAGCGGCTTCGCGACAGCGGA
>SKQI01000216.1 GCA_007119095.1 Wenzhouxiangella sp.
ATTCGCTTTCGATCCCGGCCTCGATCGATGCAAGCAATTGTTCAGTATTGGGTGGAGGCGCTTTCCCGGTCCAGCGCAGGCGGGCCTGGTGATACCAGAATGTTCGTCTCTGGAGCGCGTACGGGCTGCTTTCCCAGGATTCCACTACAACCGCAGGATTGCGGGTTTGTCAGTCACTGCCGAGCAGAGCGATTTGCCAGTAGCACAAAGCTCAAAGCCAAAAACGCCGGCAAGGCCTGTGTGAACAGGATGGTGTACTTGGCAGTCAAGCCGCCAAAGATTCCTGCGATGATCACGCAACAAAGAAAGAAAATCTTGACATCCAGCCGGCCTGACCATAGCCCCCAAATCAGACCGGCGGCCAGAAATCCGTTGTAAAGCCCCTGGTTCATCGCCAGCACGGCGGAGGCGGCCGACTCTTCCGGCGTCATTCCAAAGATTTCCCGTCCGAACGGATGGTCCCAGAAAAACATCTCCAACACCAGAAACCCGAAGTGGCTGGCAATAACCAGAACGATCAGAGCGAAAGCGATTGATTTCATGTCATACCTGTTCTACGCAGCATTATCAGAACGCCGAGCTGCTGGTGTCATGGTTTTAACTGGCGTTCCTCGCCGGATCTGTCAGTGTTCGGTCAGGAACGGTCCATGATCGGTCCTGGCCAGTCAGCTGGACAGGTGCCCGTGAAAACCGCCTCGCCTTCCGGAACCAGATGCAGAAATTCCTCGTCTTCAGCCATCAGCACTGTTGCCGGACCGAGGTCGGCCACAGCGGCAAAGCGTCCGTCTTCAGCAACCCACACGATAGGTAACTCATGCCCGCCAAGAACGCCGGCGCCAACAGAGTTGGGCAAGAATTTACCCTCGACCTGGCGTTGGACCAGGAGCCTCGACAATTCCTGGCCGTGGTAACCGCCCATTCCGGGCTCCGGCTGTGCCGCGATCGCACGCTGCGCTTCCACGCCGATCGTGCGGCCAGCCGAGTCCTCGCCGCGTGCCCTCACAATCAGCGTGAACAGCCAGTTGCGATGGACGGACGGGTCGGTGCAGCCCAGTTCCAGAGCGATGCGTTCATCGCCGATGACAAGCTCCCCCGTGCCGGGGGCATGGTTATGGTCGACCGGCAGGGGACCATTGAATCCGTCCTTGGCTGTCAACAGGACCGTCTCGGTCGGAGGGTCTGCTTCCTGCACTTCGGCGACCTCGTCGCCAGCTGCAGGCAATGGCTCGGTGGCCTGCTGATCGGCTTCAGTCGAAGGGTGGGTTTCGGTGTCCTCACTGGCACACCCCACCAGGGCCAGCACGGAGGCTAGCAGGATGGTTCCCAACATCTGCGAAGAAGTAACGTTTGCTCGTGCTCTGATATTCATGAGTCTCACCCTCGATTTTGTGGTGGCAGCCTCGCGCGCGGCGCGGAAACCATAGCAATTTGGGGAAGCTTATGCGCGCTGTGCAATGAGTTCAAGTAAATGGAATAGCCGCGAGCCGGTGCTTGGTGTCATTCGGCCAGCCGGCGCGGTCAACTTCAGGAGCGTTGATGACGAGCGGGTCAGGCCGATCGCTTTCGATATGCTTTTCTGATCGGCCTATCGGCTTTTGCGACTTCCGAAGAAAAGATAAGCCTGACTCACATTCAAGATCGTCAGCAATAGCACGCACGCTCCTAATTCAACCCAGGCGAAGATCCGGCATAGCCAAGTTTTTTTCGAACCCTTTGGACCATCGATCCTTTAGATGGAGGCCTGCTTGATGGCACCACTGGCCTCCAACCGAAACGAAGCGGGTAGAGCCCAGAATCGCCGTGTGGAGCTGGGTGAGTTTCTTGCGTCGCCCATGACTTTTCCTGCTTTGTTGTCGCGGAACCCAATTAGCTGCGTTATTGTGTATTGGGAATCAATAGAGAAAAAGAAACAGGGACAAGTATGGCTTTTTTCAATGACAGCAGGCAATTCAAATATCAAACCCAGGAAGCTTTGACGACCAGTGTCGGTCCATTGACGCTGGCGGTATCCAGTGCGTTGGCACTCGGGGCAGCGCCGGCCGTCGCTGATCAGCGCAGCAGCACCATCACCGTGAATTCCATGGCCTCAGGGTTTGATGTGAGCGCATGTTCGCTGAGAGCGGCCATTGTGACTGCCAATACGGGCGTGCAGACCAATCTGTGCAATGTGCCAACCGGTAGCCCAGTCACGATCGAGTTTTTTGGGCCACTGACCGGCACCATATCAGAGACTTCCGAAATGCAGGTCGATGTGCCGATGGTCATCAACGGCGATAATCGGATCACCGTGGAGCTCGACAGCTCTGATCCGATCTTCAGTGTCGCCGCAGTCGAATCCTTCACGCTGGAAAACATTGCATTGACCGGAGGCAGCAATGGAGCGGGGGCGGGAGTCGTTTCCGAGTCGCAACATCTGACGATCAGGAACTCGAGTTTCACCGGGTTCGATTCGGGTTTCTTCGCCAGCACCGTCACTCACGGTCCTATCGTTTCCGACAGCAGCCTACTGATTGAATATTCCGAGTTTCGCGACAATTACTCCGGCAGTAACGGCGGCGCTATCGCAGCTGTTTCGTCCGGGTCCGTAAGTATTCTCAATTCCGAATTTACCGATAACGAGGCCAAATACGACGGCGGCGCAGTTAAGTTGACCATCAGCGATTCCGACTCGGTCATATTGACCGGAAATACTTTCAACAGAAATATTGCCGGGCTGGATGATGAAGGCGGCAACGGCGGTGCCATCGATTTAAGTGTCAGCAATAGCGTGGTCAGCATCGGTGGTAATTTCCTGCTCAACGAGGCCAGTGGGTCCGGCGGTGCCATTCACGCCAGCTTGCAGGGTGGCAGCCTCGAGCTGGTTGGCGCGGTCATGGAGCAGAACTATGCGGATTACGGTGGAGGTGGTCTGGCTTTCAGCGCCGACGGTGCCGAACTGGAAATCCGCAACAGCGAGTTCTATTACAACGCAGGGGCCGGCCGTTTCGGCACAACCGACGCGCTCGGAGGCGGTGTGCTGATCAGTGATGCTCCAAGTTCCATCGACATCATACGAACACCATTCCAGGGCAACCGTGCCTACGCAGGCGCTGGCCTTGCCATTGATGCGCCGAGTGCCGGCTCGGGCAGCAGATCATTAAGCGACAGCGAAATGAGCGGCAACGAAATCCAGGGCGGAGGAAACGGGGCCGCTATTTACCTGAATCTCAGTCCCAACCGATCCTTTACAGTCAGCAATTCGACGCTTTCCAACAACCACGGTGCGGCAGCAGGCGGCGGTATTTTTGTCGCCAGCGAAGACACGGCCTTGAACGTGAAGTATTCCACCCTGGCCTACAACGCGGCCGAGGACGAGGGTGCCGGTATCTCCATCGGTCCGGCCAGTAGTAGTGCAGTCGTTCGCAACAGCATTCTGCAGAACTTCTCGAACGGTCAGCCACAGGACACCAGCGGCGCCAATATCAGCATCCAGAATTCACTGATTCGCGGCGCAGCCAACTCCAACTTCACCGATGCTGGCGGCAACATCCTCAACCAGGATGCCCGGCTGCTGCCCCTGGCCTTCAACGGTGGCCTTGGCGGACAGACCCATCGACTGCGCCCCGACTCGCCGGCAGTGGATGCTGGAGATCCGGGCAGCAACTTGCCGAACTTCGACCAACGTGGCCCCGGTTTTCCCAGAATCGTAGGTGATGGCCTGGATATGGGCGCTTTCGAGCTGGAAATCATCGACGATCAGATATTCAGTGATCGCTTCGAGTAGGGGGGAAATTTAATATCTGTCCTGGAATTGTCCTCTCTATGCAAACTGAGGAACTCCCGAACAGGCAACGAAATGCGCCATCAGGCAGGAGAAATTCAGAGATCTAGGACAAGCAGGCAGCGGAATTCTCCGCTGAGAAATTTTAGGACAGGCACGGAATTGAGTTTGTGGTGGAGCGCTATGACTATGACTATGACTCTCAGGTCGCGACCTGTCTTCGGAAAGCATGAATTCGCGTAACTGATGAATAAGCGTCTTTGAAATTTCCCTGCCACCAGCACAAAGGAGATTGGCATATGAATCAGTTATTTTGGGGCTCTATCCGTATCCGCGTTGTTTTCCTGATCATCGCTTTTATCACCGCAGTGCTACTTGCAGCGTGCGGCAATGAGCAAGATCCTGCGCAAGAGGAGTCAGCGCCGGTTGATCCAGAGCTGACTGCGGAGTTGCCGTTCCTGTCGCTCCATGCCGAGGCACTGCATGACCTGCCGGTTCCAGAGCCTGGGCAGTTCCGAGTGGAGATAGAGGGCGAAACCCACGAGGGATCTGCCAGTTGCCGAATGTCGATGTTCGAGACGCCTGGCGCTGAAAACCCGAGGTTTGATGCCCATCTTGCTTGGCAAATGAACGATGGAAGGGCCATGGGTGTGTATCTGGAGCGACTCGTCTATCACGACAGGGCTGCCTGGAGGCATGTGGGCCATGTCCGTGAAACAGTGCGGTTTCAGAACAGGCCGGATGGCAACCGACATCGGGTTGGTCAAAGTGACGCACGTGGAACCTATATCGCCTGGATGACACAGACAGTCGCACGTCCGGATTCAGGGCCCGAGCAGGGCAGCGGTGCAGGCGAATTTCCTGTCATTCGCATTTCCGAGGACGAAGCCCGAGTAACCGTAATCGCCACCGTGGAGCCAACTGATGGCGATAAGGGCGAGCAAGCCTATAGCGGCGAAATACGCCTGGCACTTCACTGTGAGTATTAACCGCGCCCACTAACTAGTCGAACTCATCACCGCCGGTATACCAGACCAGATCCGGGTCCTGTCGTACCTGGATCCCAACATTGGTTTTCGGGAAAGTTTTCTCCAACCCTTGTGGAATCTTGCTGCCGGAGAAGGTGAGCCGGGGCGGCCGAGATTTTTTCAAATAGCGCCTGTCCTGAAATTTGTGGTGGAATTTGTGGTGGAATTTGCGGAATTTGTCAAAGCCACGCGAAGCCGTTGCCGAGCAAGTTCTCCAATCAGTCGCTGAACCGAGACTTTAGGTGGTTTCTGGTGCGAGCATACCGGCACGAAAAGCGTTTCGGGAGTGAGTGTTATGGTATAACAATCGCTC
>SKQI01000029.1 GCA_007119095.1 Wenzhouxiangella sp.
GCCTGGCAACGCTCAGGCGCTATGACCGTGAGCGCTACGAAGGTCAGCAGGCGCTGTCGTACGACATCCTGGAATGGTACCTGACCAACGAAGTCGAGCGCGGCAGGCGCTGGGCCTGGCACTACTTTCCACTACAGCAGATGTACGGCGTCGATTCCAGCCTGCCCAGGTTCATGACCCAGATGCATCCGATCCGCAACGAGCGCGACGTGGATTTCTACCTGCAGCGACTGAGCGCTTTCCCGGCGGCCTTCTCCGGTACGGTCGAGCGGCTGCAGGAAAGCGAACGACGGGGTGTACTGGCGCCGCGATTTTCTGTTGAGATGACGCTGGCAAGCATGCGCGAATTCATCGCGCAACCGGTGACCGAGAACCCCTTGTATGTCGAACTGCTGAACCGGGTGGATGCCATCGCAAATTTTCCGGCACAGCGCCGGGAACGCCTGCCGGATGAGCTGGCCGAATCGATCAAAGCTTATGTCTACCCGGCCTACGAGACACTGATCGCCTACCAGGAGGGCTTGCTCGATCGCGCCCATAGCAACGACGGGGTCTGGCGGCTGCCCGAAGGTGACGCTTACTACGCCTGGCAGGTACGCTCACACACCACCACCGACTACAGCCCGGCCGAGATTCATGCCATGGGCCGGGCCGAAGTGGCGCGGATCGAAGCCGAGATGGACGAGATCCTGTGCAGTGAAGGGTACTGCGAAGGTCCGGTTGGCGAGCGCATGCAGGCCCTGCATACCGAGCCGCGCTTTTTGTTCGAGGATTCCGACGAGGGCCGGGAAGCCATCCTGGAGGCGTACCGCGAAATCGTCGCCGAGATCGAAGCGGGCCTGGATGACTGGTTTGACCGGCGCCCGGTCGCGGCCGTCGAGGTTCAACGCACGCCCGTGCATGCCCAGGTTGGTGCGGCCCGCGCTTACTACGCTCCGCCGTCCTTCGACGGCTCACGGCCCGGCGTGTTCTTCGCCAACCTGCACAACGTCGAGGAACATCCACGGTTCGGACTGCGCACCCTGGCCTACCATGAAGCCACCCCGGGACATCACTTCCAGATCGCTCTGCAGACGGAGCTGCGCGGTGTACCGATGTTTCGCCGCATGATTCCCTTTACCGCCTACGCCGAAGGTTGGGCGCTTTATGCCGAGCAACTGGCCTGGGAGGCCGGCTTCCAGGATGATCCCTACGACAATCTGGGCCGGCTGCAGGCCGAGCAGTTTCGCGCCGTTCGTCTTGTTGTTGACACCGGGATGCATTACAAGCGCTGGAGCCGCGAGCAGGCAATCGAATACATGTATGCAAAGACCGGTATGCCGCTCAGCGAAGTCACCCGCGAGATCCAGCGTTACCTGGTCATCCCCGGTCAGGCCCTGGCCTACAAGGTCGGCATGATCAAGATGCTGGAGCTGCGCGAGCTGGCCCAAAGCCGACTGGGCGAAGATTTCGATATCCGCGAATTCCACAACGTCGTCCTGCTAAACGGCGCCATGCCGCTGGACATCCTCGAGCAGGTGGTACACGACTGGTTGGCGGATGAGCGGCCCTGATGCCGCCGCAATTACTCTGTTGGCGCCGTGTCAGCCCCATTTAGACCGACAATGAACTCAGTCACCGCATCGCCGACGCCGTTGAGCACGAACTGGATAGCAATCACGGCCAGGATCAGGCCGAACACCTTGGTCAGGATGCGCCGTCCACTCTGTCCCAGCCAGCGGATTACGTGCTTGGAATACACCATCGTGAAATAGCAGGAGATGGTGGTGACCAGGATGGCCACGTAAACGACGATGGTGTACCAGAACCCGGGCGCCTCACTGGTCAGGATCATCGCTGTGGCAATCGCACCCGGGCCGCTGATGAAAGGAATGGCCAGCGGCACGATGCTGATGTCCTGCGCCAGCAAAGCCTTGGACTTGCGCACATCGGCCTTGTCATGATCCGGCGCTTCGCTCTTGTTGAGCATATTCATCGCGATGCCGAACAGAATCAGGCCACCAGCAATACGAAAGGCTGCCAGAGTAATGCCAAATAATTGAAAGATCAGCGAGCCCAGCAAGGCAAACACGAACAGCATGGCGCTGGCCGTCATGACCGCCCGACGTGCCGTCTGTTCGCGCTCGTCATCTTCGGCATCAGCCGTCAATGAGGCAAACACGAACGCTGTGGTCAGCGGGTTGACGATAACGAACATGCCGATAATGGCAATGAAGAAATATTCAGTCAGTGCGGCAATCAATTGAGACTCTTAGATTTTCCAAAAATCATGGGAGGATGGTATCAGCTCGTTAAAGCGATTGCGGAAGATCCTGTGAATTAGCGACATTTCGAGGCATAACGGCACCTGATCTGCTACGGTTTAGTTGACAACCCAAGATCAGGAGCTTTCAAATGAAACGCGACATGGGATTGACGGGTGAACGGTCCAACCACAAGCTGGCGGGTATCTTCCCCGACGCTGAGCAAGCCGAGCAATGCCGAAAACGGATTGAAGCGTCGACTGAAACACCCCTTGTCATTGATATCTTGAACGCCGAATCAGGGGCGTTGGGACGTCGACTGGAGCCGGAATCCAGGGGTATTTGGCATACCCTGGTGCGCAGTCATGTCTGGTTAGCCATGGCAGGAGCAGGCGCAGGTCTGATCATCTTCGCATTGATGGTATTCATGAATGTCGCTTTTGTTGTTCAGAATCTGCTGCCAGCGGCGGCTTTACTGGTGTTTTTCTGCGCTGTCGGCGGCGCCATGATTGGTGGCCTGGTAACACTGCGTCCCGACCATTCCGTCTTCAATGCTGCCGTCAGCAGCGCCCTGAGTGAGAACCGCCATGTAGTGATTGTTCATCCGACCACTTCGGCGCAGATCGAATCCGCCAGGGCCTGCTTGAAGCAGTTCGCCGATCAGACCGTGGCAACGCTGTGACAGTCTGAGCGTGTCGCTCAGTCAAGCGTACAGGGCACGGTTTTCGTCAGACGCTCCAATTCCCAGGCGACAAAAGTGCCATCATCCAGGGTCAGATTTGCCACGGCCTGATTGCAGCTTAGAAACTCCAGCTCGATCCAGCCGACGGGGCTGACCGTGGCCGACTCATCGCCCGCCAGCCGAGCGCCTTCGGCCGACAGCACCGTTGCCCGTGTCCGACGCCCGTCGAAGCCGGCTTCTGCCGGACAGTCGCCCTGCCCTGACTCATGAGGATGACAACTCTCAAGCACATACCAGCGCTGGGCGCCGGAGTCATCATTGGCATAGGTATAAATAGTGCCCACCAGACGCTCTTGGTCGGGTAGCGGCTGAAGCAGCAAACCTTCGCCTGCCATTGTGTTGGCCGAGGTCCACCAACCCAACACGCTATTGTCGATGGTGACTGGCGGATGACCAGACCCCGGCTCGAACATGGGCAGTTCCCCACCGGGCACCGCCATCACGCTCAAGGGCTTGTTGATCTGATCTCCAATGACCAGCAACGCCGTTGCCTGGTCAAGGGCGTCATGAGTCAGCGGCTTGGGCCTCAGTATCGTGCCCGGCTGACCATCAAGGTGAATTGAAAAACGGGACTGACCAACCGGGACCAGCACATCACCACTTGACTGTCCAAAGGAAAGTTGTTCAAGTTCCGGGGAAAACGCTTTTCCATCATGCCCAAAAACGGACAGTCTGGCAGCCTCGGATACCGGCGCAATATGCGCATACCTGAGCAGGTGCTGGCCACTTTCCCAGGAAGGAAGCTGGCTGCGCAAGACCAGGATATCGAATGGCTGCTGCTGACCATTCCCGGTCAGCACAATCCAGTGTGAGAACCCCGATTCCAGCGTAATGGTGGTGTCGACCAGGACCTGACCGCTGACGCCGCTTCGGATAAGAATATCGAAATCTGCAGCCGGATAGCCGAAAAAGTTCGTGTAGTTGCGGTACACGATGTCATGCAGCTCGTAGCTATGAGGAACCCCGGCTGTCGAAAAGTCACCAGCGATATACAAGCTGATCGCGGTATCACTGCGCTCGGCTGCCAATGGTGCGGCATGGACAAATCTCGCCTGCGCCCAGGACCAGGCGTCACTACTCAACATCAGACCGATGATGAACAGGCCGGTGAATACAGTTCGGGCCGGATTGACCATGGATCTCTCCTTGCTGCTTCACAATCAGGTGGTCTGATTGTCAACCATCAGGAAAGATCTGTCAACGACGCGCTTCGTACGAATTGACCCCCAAGCAATTCGGGGTGCCCGAACGCAAGCCGGGGGCGCAAGTGCGCCCCCGGCATTTGGTCGGTCAACGTTTGTGTCGGTTACGACTGAAGATCAAACCGGTCCGCGTTCATGACCTTGGTCCATGCCGCAACAAAATCGCGGACAAACTTCTCGCCGCCATCGGCCTGAGCGTAGATCTCGGCGTATGAACGCAGGATGCTGTTCGAGCCGAACACCAGGTCAACCCGCGTCGCCGTCCACTTGGCTTCGCCGCTCTTGCGATCAACGATTTCGTAGTGGTGGCGACTGGCCGGCTTCCAGGTGTAGGCCATGTCGGTCAGGTTGACGAAGAAGTCATTGGTCAGTTGTCCGACGCGGTCGGTGAACACGCCATGCTGGCTGCCGCCATGGTTGGTGCCCAGGGCGCGCATGCCACCAATCAGGACAGTCATTTCCGGCGCGGTCAGCCCCAGCAGCTGGGCGCGATCAAGCAGCATTTCTTCCGGCTTGACCACATACTCCTTCTTGACCCAGTTGCGGAAGCCATCAGCCAGAGGCTCGAGATATTCGAACGACTCCACTTCCGTCATTTCCTGGCTGGCATCGCCACGGCCCGGTGCGAAGGGCACTTCGATATCATGTCCGGCAGCCTTGGCTGCCTGCTCGATACCCACGTTACCCGCCAGCACGATCACGTCGGCCAGGCTGGCACCGGTTTCAGCAGCGATCGGCTCGAGTGCACTCAACACCTTGGACAGGCGCTCTGGTTCATTGCCTTCCCAGTCCTTCTGCGGAGCAAGCCGAATCCGCGCACCATTGGCGCCCCCGCGCAAGTCCGAGCCACGGAAAGTCCGGGCGCTGTCCCAGGCGGTTGAAACCATCTCGGCA
>SKQI01000037.1 GCA_007119095.1 Wenzhouxiangella sp.
GATCTGCCGGTTTCACCAAACTTCACCCTGGGCCAGTTCCTGTGCAAGCAGCAGCCTGACCAGTGGCCCAAGTACCTGGTGCTCCGCGAGGCCTTGGTCGCCAAGCTGGAAATTATCCTGGCCGAGGTCAACCGCCGCGGCATTCACACCGACAGTTTCGTCATCATGAGCGGCCACCGCACGCCCTGGTACAACCAGGCCATCGGCAACGGTCGATTTTCCCGTCATGTCTGGGGTGGGGCGGCCGATATCTTCATCGACACCAATGGCGATGGCCGCATGGATGATCTCAACGGCGATGGCCGGATCGACATGCGCGATGCCCAGATCCTGCTCGACATCATTGAAGACTTGTACGAAACGCGCAAGCACCAGCGCCTGCACGGCGGCCTGGGACTGTACGGCCCCAGGCCCCATCGCGGCCCCTTTGTCCATGTCGACGCACGTGGCCATGAAACCCGCTGGACAGTGCCCTGACCGTCGCTGACTCAGCGGCACCGAAGTCCACGTTCTGCCGCCTGATCGCTGCCGATATGAAAGAATGTCGGCACAGACTCGGGAGATCGCGTGAAGCAAGGCAGTCATCAATCGGGACAGGTGCCGACCGGCCTGGCCATCGTTCAGTCCAATTCCCCCGAACAGCTGCGTGATTTGCTGGTCGAGCATCTGCGCGGCCAGCCGCTGGCGCCGCTGGAGCAGGAACGCATCCTGACCCAGAGCAACGGCATCGGGCGCTGGCTGCAGCTGGCGCTGGCGCGCGATGCCGAGCGCGCCGGCCTGGGCATTGCCGCTGCTATCCTGTTCGAACTGCCAGCCCGGTTTTTCTGGCAGCTCTACGGCACGGTGCTGGGGGAAGCGGCGCTGCCTGAGCAGTCGCTGTTCGATGCCGGCCCGCTGCGCTGGCAGCTCTACGGCCTGTTGCCACGGCTTGCCGATGAAGCGGTCTTCTTGCCGCTGGCCCATTACCTGAAAGGCAGCGGTGACGCTGCCCGCCGCCGCTGGCAGCTGGCCGGCGAGCTGGCCGAGCTTTACGAGCAGTACCAGATTTACCGCGCCGACTGGCTGGCTGACTGGGAGCGAGGTCAGGACCAGCTGCGCGATGCGCGCGGACAGGCGCGTGCCATCGATGCGCGCCATGCCTGGCAGCCGGCGCTGTGGCGACGTCTGCTGGCCGCGCTGCCCGAGGCTCATCGTGCGCAGTCACGCGCCCATCTGCACCAGGCCTTTATCGAGCGCCTGCAGCATGCCGCCGATAAAGGGGAGAACATTCCCGGCTTGCCGCGCCGGGTGGTGGTCTTCGGGATCAGCTCGCTGCCGGCGCAGATGGTCGATGCCCTGGCCGCGCTGGCCGAGCACAGCCAGGTGCTGATCTGCCTGAACAATCCCTGCCGCCACTACTGGGCGGAGCTGATCGAAGGCCGCGACCTGCTGCGCAGCCGCCCGGGCAAGCGTTTGAATCACCGACCCGACTGGCCGGCCCAGCTCGACGAGGCCCAGTTGCACGAGTTTGCCAACCCGCTGCTGGCCGCCTGGGGTCGCCAGGGCAGGGACTTCTTCGCCTTGCTCGACCACTACGACCAGCCCGAGCGCTACCGCGGCTGGTTCGATCGGATCGACCTTTTCGAGGACCTGGCTGACACGAACAAGCCCAGCCTGCTGGCCCAGGTGCAGCAGGGCATACTCGACCTGGAACCGCGTCAGACCGACCCGGCCCGGCGCCGCCCGGTCGATCCGGTTGCCGACAACAGCCTGCGCTTCCACGCCGCCCACAGCCGCCAGCGCGAGCTGGAAATCCTGCATGACCAGCTGCTGGCCGCGCTCGAGGCTGACCCGTCGCTGCAGCCGCGCGACATCATCGTCATGGTGCCCGACATCGACGCCTACGCACCGTACATCGATGCGGTGTTCGGCGCCAGGCTGCGGGCCGACGACGACAGCGGCCATGGCGATGCGCGCGCCATCCCCTTCAGCATTGCCGATCGCCGCGAACGCCTGGTCTCGCCCACGCTGAAAGCCTTTGGCATGCTGCTGGACCTGCCGCGGCTGCGCTTGAGCGCCAGTGAGGTGATTGACCTGCTCAATGTGCCGGCCGTGCAGCGGCGCTTCGGCATCGACCCTGACCGGATTGACCGACTTTCCGGCTGGCTGACCCAGGCCGGCGTGCGCTGGGGCCTGGACGGAGAGCACCGCGCCAGCCTGGGGCTGGATCGGGAATTTGAGGCCTTCAGCTGGCTGTTTGGTCTGAAGCGCATGCTGCTGGGCTATGCCGCCGGCGACAGCGAGCCCTTTGACGATATCCTGCCCTTCGATGAGGTCGCCGGCAGCGATGCCGACCTGGCCGGACGGCTGGCGGAACTGATCGATCGCCTGCATCAGCATTGGCGCGTGCTCAGCCAGGACCACCAGCCGGCGCAGTGGATCAGCTGCCTGCGCCAGCTGCTGGACGACTGCCTGGACTTCAGCGACGAGGACGACGAGCTAACTGCCGTTCGCCTCGACCAGGCCCTGGATGAGCTCGGCCAGGCTGCCGCCCTGGCCGGGCTGGACCAGCCCCTGCCGCTGGAAGTGATTCGCGATGCCCTGATCCAGGCGCTGGATCAGGGCCATGTCTCGCATCGCTTCCTGGCCGGCAAGGTCAATTTCTCCACCCTGATGCCGATGCGCGCCATTCCCTTCAAGATGGTCTGCCTGCTGGGCATGAACGACGGCGACTATCCGCGCACCCGCAAGCCGGCCGATTTCGACCTGATGGCCGAAGCCGCACTGCACCGGCCCGGGGACCGCTCGCGTCGGGAGGATGATCGCTACCTGTTTCTCGAAGCCCTGCTGGCGGCCCGCCAGCGACTGTATTTGAGCTGGGTCGGCCGCAGCATCCACAACGACGAACAGCAGCCGCCCTCGGTGCTGGTCGGGCAGCTGCGCGACCACCTGGTCGCCGGCTGGTGCCGGCACGACCATGCCGACGACAACACCGACGCCGGCCAGGCGCTGCTGGATGCCCTGACCACCTGGCACCCGCTGCAGCCGTTCAGTCCGGCCTATTTCGGCAGCGATCCGGCCCTGTTCACCTATGCCAGCGAATGGCGCCTGGCCCATCGTGACCAGGCCGAGAACTCGTCTACCGATCGCGCGACCCCGCTTGCGCCCTGGCCGCTGGATGGCCCGCTTACCGTCGCCCCCCTGGCCGACTTCCTGCGCCAGCCGCTGGCCCATTTCACCCGCCAGCGGCTGGGTGCGCGGCTGGATTTGGACGATCATGGCCTGGTCGACAGCGAGCCGTTCAGCGTCGACGGCCTGGGCCAATGGGCACTGAACGAGGGCCTGCTGAACAC
Source organism: Wenzhouxiangella sp. (assembly GCA_007119095.1). GTDB lineage: Bacteria > Pseudomonadota > Gammaproteobacteria > Xanthomonadales > Wenzhouxiangellaceae > Wenzhouxiangella. Next base: position 3,333 of record SKQI01000037.1, read on the forward strand.
CTTGCTGGACCAGCCAGACATCGATGACTGCGAGCCCGGACTGCAACGCTTTGCCCGGCACCAGCGCCTGGCCGGAGCGCTGCCGCTGGGGGATGCCGGCGAGCAGGCCCTGAGCACGGCGCGCGAGACCGTCCTGCCGATACTTGAACAATGGCAACTGGCCCGGCAGCGCTGGCCAGAGCTGGTCAAGCCCGGCCCGGTGCGGCTGGATCTGGGTCGGCTGGATCTGGGGAACCTTGCCGACGGCCAGGCCATCGTCATCGAGCAATGGTTGCCCGAGCTGTACCGCGCTGAATCCGGCGAGCTGGCCCTGCTCAGCGCCAGCGCCACGCGCCTTTCCGAAAAGGGATCGAAACAGGGGCCACGCTGGGACAAACTGGTCCGCTACTGGCCGCTGCACCTGCTGATCAACGCCGCCGGATTCGCTGCCAGCACCGTGATTGCCCATAGCCAGGGCCTGTTCCAGTGGCAAGCCATTGCGCCCGAGCAGGCGCGTCAAGACCTGCTCGCCCTGGTCGGGCACTGGCAGAGCGGACTGTGCCGGCCGCTGCCGGTGGCGGTCAGCGCCGGCACGGCCTTCGTCGCCAAGCGCCTGGTCGACGAGGACCACAAGGCCCTGAGTGCCGCCCGCACGATTTTTGACGGCAGCGACTGGTCCGGCAGCGAGGCCAGCGCCCACCCGGCCGTGGCCCGCTGGTATGCCAACGCCGATGCCCTGTTCGCCGCCGGCGGGCCGGGCGATGATTTTGTCTACTGGGCCGAAGCCCTGTACGGGCCGCCGATTAGGTATTCCCAGCAAGCAGAAGAGGGTCAGGCATGAGCCAGCCCAACCTGATCCAGACCCTGCCGCTGCACGGCCGCCGCCTGATCGAGGCCAGCGCCGGCACCGGCAAGACCTACACCCTGGCCGGCCTGTACCTGCGCCTGGTGCTGGGGGTCGACTGCCCGGCGCGGATGCCGCCGGACATTCTCGTGCTCACCTTCACCCGCGCGGCCACCCGCGAGCTGCGCGACCGCATCCGCAGCCGCCTGGTCGAGGCCGCTCAGGCCTTTCGCCAGGGCCACAGCAAGGATGACAACCTGCAGTGGCTGATCAACTACTTCCCGCCGGAGCGCCTGCCTGCCTGCGCGCGCCTGCTCGATGTCGCCGCCGGCTGGATGGACGAGGCCGCCATCCACACCATCCATGCCTGGTGCCAGACCATGCTGCGCCAGCACGCCTTCGACTCCGGCAGCCTGTTTGACCAGGACGTGGATGCCGCCGACCCTTTGCTGGCCCAGCACGCCGTGGCCGACTACTGGCGCCGCTGGTGGTACCGCGATCACCCATATCGCAGCCACCTCGCCCAATGGGTGGGCAGTTTCGATGACTTCAGCCGCCAGCTGCACACACTGCGCCGCAGTGCCGCCACCCTGGTCGCGGCCGGCCAGCCGATTGCAGCGCTCTCGCCCGGTGACTTCATGGAGGAACGGCGCGCCCTGGAACAAGGGCCGGGCCAGGCCGTGGCCGAGCTGTTGCAGGCCTGGAGTGAGCAGGGCGATGAGCTGGCCGAAGTGCTGCTGGTCGCTCTCGATCAGGGCCATTTCTATGCCGATTCGAAAACCGGTGTACCGGCCACCAAGGCCGCCATCCGTCGCCTGCTGGCAGAGATCCCGGCCTTGCAGCCGGGGCAGCCCTTTCCTGCCGGTCTGGACCAGCTGCTGCCCAGCCATCTCCAGGCCATGTGCAAGAAAAACAAGGCCCCC
>SKQI01000021.1 GCA_007119095.1 Wenzhouxiangella sp.
GAGAGGCGCGGAGGCGCCAAGAGACCTCCTGGTAAAGATATTTGTCTTCACCCTTGCGCCTCTGCGTCTTTGCGAGAGTAATGCTTTTCGACCATCGCAAAAACTACCGCCGAGCGACGGTGACAATGCCGATGATGAGCAGGAGCAAACCGCTGCCGGCGCAGGTGTAAATCAGCAGCTGCAGCAGCTCCGGAGAGTGAACGGCGTCCAGATGCCGAAAGGACCGGCGGCTAATGGCGTAGGCAAGAAAGATCAGGACAGCGCCCAGCAAGGAAATTGCTCGTCCACTCATTTTTTAGTCCAGGGCGCATCGCAGGGATGGTTGTTCGGCTCAGATAGTATCAGTGACCTGACTTAGGAGCCAATTCTTGCCAGGATCGCCTCCACGGTCTGGCGCTTGGGAGCAACCGGGTAGCTGGCCAGGAAGTTTTGGCACAAGCGCCTGGTTAGATCAGGGTAGCCGTGCTTTTCGCTGGCCTTGATCAAGGCCAGCATGCCACTGGGGGTTTCCAGGCTGAAGTCCGGCAGCTCAGCGAGCAGTTGATCGCAGCGCTCGACAGCCTCTTCGGGCCGCTCGAAGCCTTCCATCAGCGCCGGCAGCCAACGCCGGGCCAGTTTCGTCAAACGTTCATGGTCCTTGTTCTGCAGCAGCGCATTGAACAGGCGGCGGTGATCTTCAATGCTGCCACCCTGTTGCTCCAGCCGCTGGAACAGGGCGCTGATGTCCACTGCCTGAGATGATTTGGGCGTCGGTGGCCGGGGGGATGATCGCAAGACGGCCACGCTTTGGCCGAGCAGCGCGAACCATGCCATGACCGCATAAGCCCACCAGGCCATCAAAGCCGCGTTGCCGAGCCAGGCCGGTGCCGCTGCAAAAAGTCGCTCGACCACCAGATAAACGGCGGCCAGCAGGATCAGCCAGGCGGAGGCGGCCAGGTAGGCGCGCCAGCCCGTTTTCTGGACGACCTCGATCCAGGCCGGCGGATAAAGCGCCTCGACCAGGCTGCCGACTCGACTGAGCACCAAAGTCGCTGCCGGCAGCATCAGTGCCAGCACCGTTCCTCCAACAGTCAGCAGCAGCATCTGCTCCCCGGCTTGCCAAGCCAGCAACAAGAGCATGACCAGCACCCACAACACGACATGACGCGCCCCCACGCCCTGCGGCACGTCCAGTTCGCTGACCTCGTGGCGATGAGTTAGCGCCATGCTGGCCAGCAACAGACGACTGCCGCGACGAAACAAATAGGCCCAAAGCGCGACAAGCAGGCAGAATGCTAACAGCGTGCCAATGAGTGTTGGCAGCAATCCCTGCATCACCGTCAAGATGGCAGCAGCCAACGCCAGGCCCGGTATCAGGGCCTGGTCTGGCGGTCGCCAGGGGGCGACCCACCAGGCTGTCTTCAGGGGGTCTCCTGAAAGCGGTCGGCAAAGATACGCCCGTCCGGCAGCGTTGCTGGACCGCCCTGGAAGAGAATGCGCCCATTGGCAGGCCTCAGATCACCCAACTCACCGTCGCCCAGCTGCAGCAGCCAGGCGTTGCCGTCGGCCTGGGCTTCGGGCATGAATTGCCAGCGGATCGTACCTAAGTCGCCAGGCTGATCAGGCGCGAAAATGCGGAAGCCCCAGTCCTCGTCGAAGGCATCGCCAGCCAGGTCATGATAGATGATGCGAACAGCGGCTCCCGGGCAATCGGGAATCTCGAATCGCAGCAACCCATAAGGATATTCGTAGCCTGGGTCGACCGGGAACGTGTTTTCATTCAGAGAATGGACGCTCATCAAGCGGCTGCATTCACTGCGGCCTTTGTCCACCAGCTCGACGGTAATGAAATCGCTCACCCCGCGTCGAGCGCTTCGCCCGCCGGGTGGGGCAAGCAGCGATGCCACATCTGACTGCAGGTAGTCCGGGATGCCATCCCCATTGCCATCGCCACCGTTGGGAGCCCCTTGCTCAATGGCATCAGGTACGCCATCGATATCGTCGTCAGGCACTTGCTCAATGCTGTAGACACCGCTACGGGTACCTGCATGAATGATGGGATTCGGGCCGCTGCGATCGATGGCCAGCATCGTAGCGGAATCAGCCGGCATGCCGACGCTGTAAGAAACCCATTCCATACCGCCGTTCTCACTGCGGAAGATCGAGCCCGGATTATTGACTGTGCCGCCGCCAGCGGCGTAGACCAGGTCAGGATCAGTGGGGTCGACTTCGATCCAGCGCACGTCGATATCATCCGGGATGCCATTGCCAAACTCGGTCCAATTGTCACCGCCGTCGTCGGAGCGGAACATGCGGCTGGGCCGCACATCGTCAATCGGGCTTGCGGCTGCATAAAGGCGCTCGGGCTGCGACGGCGCAATTGCCATGGCCAGTACATTCCAATGCGATGAAGTTGGATCCTCGGGATCAAATCGCGGTAGCCCGCTACTGGCCAGACTCCAGTTAGCACCGCCATCCTCAGTGCGAAAAATACCGTTATCGACGTCAGGCGTAACGCCCGCGTTCAGCGGCCCAAACCCGCCGAGAATGGTAGTTGCATACAGAATGTCGGGATTTTCAGGGTTGATGTGAAGCTGGATGACCTGCAGCGTGAAATGCCCCAACCCGTCGATCCAGGGTGGGACCGGGATGCCGTCGTCCGCTGGGAACCAGGTCACGCCAGCATCGTCGGAGCGGTAAATAAGTGCTCTGATCACTTCGGGGTTTTCCGTGTCCGAATAATCGACGTGGCCGTTGCCGCCAATAAACACGGTTTGCAAGGGTCCATCGCCTTCATTGCCGGAACCGCTGCTGGGATCCAGCACAACCGAGCGCATCACAGAGAAGGGGGAGAAAAGCGCGCCGAGCGGCAGGTCAGTGCCGATATCCTCCCAGGAAAAGCCGCCAGAGGCAGTCTTGTAAGCACCGCCTGAGAGCGGGCGAGGAGGTAAGCTTGCATCGCTGAGTTGAACACTCCACCCGACACCGTAAATCACCGTATTGGGCGGGCTTGCCGCCGTGTTTGGGTCCAGCGCAAGTCCGCGAATTCCATTAGCTTCCAGACCAGCATTGGCTGGAGACCAGGTAGAGCCGCCATCGAAAGTGGACCAGACGTTTTCCGCCAGGCTGCCGAACGCGTCACCTTGACCGGCGTAAATTATGTTGCTATTGAGTGGATTGACGGCGAGCGATCGAATATTGACCCCGCGCAGACCCGAGTTGCGACGCTGCCAGGTATCACCACCGTCGGGCGACCGATAAAAACCGGTGTGTTGGCTACCGACCAGGAGGACATCGTCAGTACCCGGCTTCAACGCCAACGCGGTCACCCCTGCGTTGTAACCGCCGGAACCGGAAGGCGCCATCCCGTCGCTGATCACCGTAAAGGTATCGGCGCCATCTTCGGTCCGCAACAGGCCATTTTGTCCACCGATATACCAGCTATCGGCATCCTCAGGATGCGGAACGGCGGCCAGGGGCAGCAAGGTTCCCGGGTCAAATAGCGAGAAATTTTCGCCGCCGTCATTGCTGATCAGGTTGCCGGGCAGAAGCAGCACCGTGCCCTCGCCATTTCCGAAGAAACGAGCGCTGGAACCGACAGCAGCAGCCGAGTCTATGATGCTTTCGCTCCAGGTCTCACCGCCATCACTGCTGCGATAAACGCCCAGAGAAGTTGCCCCGTCCAGGGCGGCAAGGATCAGAAATCCCTCCGGAGTGCCTGGTTGGGGAAGAAAGTCATATACCCAGGCGAAGGTCTCTTCCGAATCAATGCGCTGCCAAGTTTGACCTCCATCCATCGACCGTCTGAGACTACCATCACCATCGGCATTCGCAATCACGGTAATTATGTCCGGATCCGCCTGATCGACGCTCAGCGCGAAGATGCTGCCCCAGTTGGGGGACCAGTTCTGCAACTGCCAGGATTCGCCTGCATCATTCGAGCTGAACAACTGACCGCCAAAATAGGCGAGGTAAACTCGATCTGAGTCGGCATCGGAAACGCCTATCGCTTGCGCCGCCCGAAAAGGACCGGTCGAGATATCACGCCAGTTCACTCCCTCGTTATCTGACCGGAAAACACCGCCTTGAGAGGTCACATAGATTCGCTCCGGCTGCGCCGCCGTCGTTGCTATGCGTTGCACGTTGCCCCCATCCGGACCGCTGCTGCTCCAGACTCCGGGGCCGGCCAAGCTACTGGAACACAACGCCAAAAGAACAAGGGCGGTCAATCCCACCGTAGTTTTGCAACCATGCATACGCCCACTCCTCGTGATCAATCCGCTGACAGGCCGAACAATCCACATTATGCGGCCAGCAATCTTGTTACGAGGTGCAGCCGAAAAAGCTGCCAGCCGCCCTGAGCGCCATCACTTCGGGTCTGGCGGATCGACGTCGCGATTGGCTTCGGCGCGGCTGAATCGCCGGATCAGGAAAACCAGAGCAATGCCAAAGATGGCAATGATGATTGGCCCGATCCAGGTCTTCCAAGTAGCTTCGCGCGGGTCGAGCTCTTCCATAGGCGACGACTCGGCCATTTCCTGCATTTCGGCATCCTCTGCTGCCTGTGCCGACGGCACTACCGCCAGTGCAGCATGAGACTGCGCTGAAAGCATCGAGAACGGGCCAAGCAGTAGCAAGAGAGCCATGATGAAGGCCGAGCCCGCAGCAGAAATTTTCATCGTGTTACTCCTCATTCAATTGCCGACACGCTAGCATAGATGAATGAATACGGTCCTGGAGGCCTACCCTTCACGGTCGATCCGGGCTGAACTCATGCGGACCTCAGGCGGGCTTGCCGGCTCTGGTCGAAACGGGTCCAGACGCCATCATTACCGTCCCAACGGCCGCGGGTCGCGCCCTTGGCATACTCGGTGGCGCGTTGCTCGAAGAAGTTGGCGAACTCGACCCCGTTGAGGATCTCCACCAGCCAGGGCAGGGGGTGGTCGGTGAGGGCCCGGTAGCTGCCGTCGGCGTATTCAAAGCAGCCGAACACGGTCGGCAGTTTCAGCTGGGTCAGGCGCCAGTCGGCGATATAGCGCACGTATTGCTTGATATCGGCGGCCCGCATGCCCTCGATGTCACCCAGACCGA
>SKQI01000106.1 GCA_007119095.1 Wenzhouxiangella sp.
CAGGGCGAGATCGGCCCGACTGGCCCACAAGGTGAAGTCGGTCCAACCGGTGCCCAGGGCGAGATCGGCCCGACTGGCCCACAAGGTGAAGTTGGCCCAACCGGTGCCCAGGGCGAGATCGGCCCGACCGGCCCACAAGGTGAAGTCGGTCCAACCGGTGCCCAGGGCGAGATCGGCCCGACAGGCCCACAAGGTGAAGTTGGCCCAACCGGTGCCCAGGGCGAGATTGGTCCGACCGGCCCGCAGGGAGAAGTCGGCCCAACCGGCCCTCAAGGTGAAATAGGTCCGACCGGTTCGCAAGGCGAGATTGGTCCGACCGGCCCGCAGGGAGAAGTCGGCCCAACCGGCCCTCAGGGTGAGATTGGGCCAACCGGTCCCCAGGGCGCGATCGGTCCGACCGGTCCGCAGGGTGATACGGGTCCGATAGGTCTGCAGGGCGAGATAGGTCCGACGGGTGCACAGGGCGAGACTGGTCCGATGGGTCCGCAAGGCGAGATTGGTCCGACGGGCGCCCAAGGTGATACGGGTCCGGTTGGTCCGCAGGGTGAGGTTGGCCCAACGGGTGCCCAGGGCGATACCGGTCCGATGGGTCCGCAGGGCGAGATAGGTCCAACGGGTGCCCAGGGTGATACGGGTCCGATAGGCCCGCAGGGTGACACCGGTCCGATGGGCCTGCCAGGTGATCCCGGCCCCACGGGTCCGCAAGGTGATCCCGGCCCCATCGGCCCTCAGGGCGACACAGGCCCGACTGGCCCGCAGGGCGAAACAGGTCCGACTGGCCCGCAGGGCGAAACAGGTCCGACTGGCCCGCAAGGCGAAACCGGCCCGACCGGACCCAGCGGTGCGCCCGAATTTTCGGTGACCTTGAACGGCGTTGATATATCCGAACCAACGCCCGATCTGGTTTTGCTGGGTTCTGTCGGTGGTGTCACCTCCTTGCTGACCAATGCCAACTACCGGTTGACGGTTGCTGCCGGCAGCTTGCAGACAAGAACCATGTACTTTGCCGATCCCGGCTGCACCGGGGCGGCTGGCGTGGAGAGCACCGAAACAGGGGTTTCCACCGGCGAAATCCTCGCCAACGGTGGCAATGTCTTTTATATTCCGTTCACCGCGGCGATTGATAGCAGCTTTGCCTTTGAGTCTTTCCGTGGCTCTTCGGGGGTCTGCTTTGATGTCGCTGATTCTGCGTCGGTATGGCCAGTGCAGCCGAATGACCCGGCGACCACCGGCATCAGTATCTCTGACCCGGGAACCATGGTGATCGAGTTTCAGCGCTGACCGTGGCCGGACCGTCCCTTGCCGGCGAGCTTGTTCTGGGCAAAATCCAGGTTGCGCCTGATCCGCTCGGTTTCGCTGGCTGGATGGTGACGCTGCTGCAGTAGCTGCCGACCGGCGAGCGCCGACTCGGCATGCCGCCCGATCCAGTAAGCGCAGATGGCGAATTCATCCAGCAGACGCCAGCGGTAGACATCGGTGTGAATGAAAAGTCGGTCAGTGGCGGGGATGGGCAAGTCCTTGCCAGCATTGGCGAATAAATAGCCATCCGCATAGCGCTGCCGGGTTCTGAAATAGCGGGCCAGCAGCCAAAGCGCCTCGGCTCGATGCGGGCACTGGGCGAAAGCAGCCAGGCCCTGCTGCAGAATTTCCTGATCATCGAGGCCCAGCTGAATCATCAGCCTTATCTGTTCGCACCGGGCGACGTAGACCTCTTCGCCCCAGCCGCCCATGCCCGCCCGCTGCCGGTAGTATTTCAGCGCTTTTTCCGGCGCTCCGGCATCCCGCCAGGATTGGGCCAGGTAGAAGCATGAACGCGCATCTTCCGGGTCATCTGCCAGCGCTTGTTCCAGCAGCAAGGCATCACGACGGTATTTCTCGGTGGTTGATATCCCCTTCGATCGGGCACCCTGACCGTCATGATGGATAATCCAGGCTGACTGGAGGGATTCAACCGCATCCAGTGCGGGGCTGGGGACCAGGCATTCGTGAACCACCCCGCGCCATTGCCACGCGCGCCCGCGCCACCAGATCAGGTTGTCCAGCGCGTAGCGCATCTGGCCATGATGCTTTTCCAGCCGGTAGCTGATGCCTGGCTGCAATGCCCGAAACCAGTCTTTCCGTGATTGACCCAGCTCATCGTCGGCATCCATCATCAGCAGCCAGTCGCCGCGCTGCGATGCGATGGCCAGATCCAGTGCCTGCTGACGGTTGTGTCCGAAGTTGACCCAGTCGCGAAAGTGAACTTCACCGGGAATGCCATATTTGTCTGACAGGGCTTGCACAAGTCCGGGCGTGCCGTCGGTCGAGCCGGTATCGACGATCACGAACCTGTCGATGACAGCATGCACGGACTGAAACAGTCTTTCCAGCACTGCAGTTTCATCGCGGACGATCATGTTCAGACAGATCCGCGACTCCGCACGATCGCCACGCGCAGGTGGATCAAAGACCAGGGAAGCTTTTGTCATTCAGTTATTCACGCGGCGGCCTGTCACTTGGCCTGCTAGTCGGTCTGGCTCCCAAGCAGGAGCACGGGCGTTTATAGAAAAGTCAGGTTAACCGCATCCGGATAGTGTCTTCAAGGCGTCTCAAGGCTACGCCCTGTTGCCATCTTTTCTGCGTTCCGCCTTGGCGTTGACAGAGTACGATGATGTTTATCGTATTCATTGATGCTTCCCTGAATCCATTGGATGACTGACGTGTCTTCTACTCCCTCTTCGCGCGCCCTGCTGGGCACGACAGCGTTGCTTGTCCTGGTCAACCTGGTGCCGATTGCCGGCGTGCTGCTCTGGGACTGGTCGGTGTATGCCATTGCCCTGTTGTTCTGGGCCGAGAACGTGATTGTCGGTGCCTTCAACGTGGCCCGGTTCTGGGTGCTGTGGCGATTTCGTAATGACAGCCAGATGGTCATTGCCATCCCGTTTTTCTGTTTGCACTTCGGCATTTTTACGGCCGTTCACCTGGGACTGGTGATCGGGTTGTTGGCACCTGAAGGGGGTCCTGTACTGCCGCTTGATCTGATCGCTATCCCGTTCCTGGCGCTATTGATAAGCCACGGTGTTTCGTTTTATACCCACTTCATTGGCCAGGGAGAGTACAAGCAGGCCGAGCCACGTGAGCTGATGGTTCAGCCCTACATGCGTCTGCTGGCCATGCAGGCCTTCGTTATTGTCGGCGGCATGACGGTCGCCTGGATTGGCAGCCCGATGGCGGCATTGATGGTGCTGGTCCTGGCCAAGATGGCGATTGATGTGGTCAGCCATCGACGCGAGCACCAGCGCAAGCTGGCGCGCGAGCTCCATGAAGCCGCACCGCCAGGCCACGACCCGGACTTTCCTCGCTGGGAAGCAAGCGAGGCGGAAGATTTCAACGAACAGTCGGCAACGGACCTGGATCCCCAGAGTCTGTTGGCAGTCGCCGAGCTCGACCTGGAGAAGATCAGGCAGCAGCACGCCCACCTGCGCCGGCAAGCGCTGCGCGATGTCGGACTGATTGCTGCGGTCGCCCTGCTCGTGGCGATGCTGCTTGCCTGGTTGACCGATTTACCGTTTCCGCTTGGGCTGTTCGCTGCCGGCATGCTGACCGTTTTCGCGGTAGCGAGTCGAATCGAGCGGATACGCAAGCAATGGCGGCGTTTTGTTGTTTCGGCGGTGTTGCCCCGGGTTTGCGGCGGTATCGGTGGATTGCAAGTTGTCGGCTATCTCAACCGGCGCTTGCTGGGACCGTTCGAGAAGCTGGGTCTGGTCAGTGATCACTGGAACCGCTCAAGCTTTGGTCCGCGTCTGCGCGGTCGCCGGCTCAACGGGGATTTCGAATTTGGCCCGGTAACGCTGACTCATCGCTCAGGCGGCAAGAACAGCAGTACGGAAGTGGTTTTCAAGGGGCTATTGCTTCGAATTCGCCTACCCGGGGATGTTGCCGAGCGCGTGGTCATTTCAGGCCAATCGCTGCTCGCCGGCAGGCGCCACATGGTGCAGGTCAGTACGGCAGATGCTGCCTTTGACAAGCTGTTCTCAGTACACGTAGCGCAAGATGCTGAAGACCCCGAAAAACTGGCCACCACACTTCTCGATGAGCGCTGGAGAGCGGCCCTGCTGTCCCTGCTTTCAATCGAGGGCGGCCAGGAAGGTGAGCAGCTGCAATTCCAGGCCGCGTTCTACCAGGACAGCCTGTATCTGACCCTGGCTCGGCGCGGCAGACGGAAAACGGGTCCGGCTGGCATCGTCATGGAAAGTCCGGGGCGGGAGTTCTTCCAGTTTCCGCTGGCGCTGTTCCGTCAACCGCGACTTGAGCAGTCCATTCTGGAGTTGATCGAAGACGCCTGCGTAGGCCCTCAGGTTGTGGATAGGTTGCCGATTGGAAACCAGGGCCAAGGTTTAGGTTGCATAGCCTAAGTCGCGGCAGTAGCATGCGCGGCCCTGTTGACTCGAGTTTGTGCTGATGTTGGATATTTTCCTGCCCGCGTTCGTCACCCTGTTTGTGACGGTAGACCCGGTGAGCATCATCCCTATTTTCGTGTCGCTGACCCTGGGCGCCAGCCGCGCGCAGAAGATCCGCATGGCCTTGATGGGGTGTCTGATTGCAACGGCGCTCTTGCTGCTGTTTGGGCTGTTCGGACAAGCGTTGCTGGACAACTTTGGCATTACCCTGCCGGCGTTCCGGGTGGCCGGCGGCATTCTGCTGTTTTTGATTGCGCTGGAGATGCTGTTTTCCAAGCGTAATGAGCGCAAGTCGAAATCGGCCGAAGAGATTCACGATCACTACGAGCCGGACGATATCTCGGTGTTTCCCCTGGCTATTCCGCTGCTATGCGGCCCGGGAGCCATTGCTTCGATCATGCTGCTGACGGCCGACCAGTCCGGTAACGCGGCCGGCCAGGCCGTGGTGCTGGGAGCGGGGGTTGCGGTGATGTTGATCGGTGCGGTCTTGTTGGTGCTGGCTGCGCGCTTTCAGCACTTCATCCCACAGACGGTCAGCAACATCATTACCCGCCTGCTGGGCATGCTGCTGGCCGCCCTGTCAGTGCAGTTCATATTCGACGGCCTAAAGGCTTTCTTTTTCG
>SKQI01000073.1 GCA_007119095.1 Wenzhouxiangella sp.
GATGATCAGCGCGCGATTCGCGCACCGGTTCTGGTCGGTCGGTGCGTACCAGGACCCGTCCATCGGCATCCAGCATCATGGCAAAGTCAAAGCCCATCTCGCGCCGGCGCTCGTCAACCTGATCGAGAATGGAACGCACATCAACCTCGCGCTCTTCACCCAGCCCGCCTCGAATTGCCTCGACCAGGTAGGCAGTGAAGTGCGGATCAGCAGCAATCAGGTCGCTGGTCAGGGCCACTTCGCGCGCAGTGCTGGACTGCAAATAGCGCTGAAAGGCTTGGCTGGAGGATAGCGAGGCGCTAACGGCGGCATCGGCTACGCGCTGTCCGACAAGCCAGGCGCCGCTGACTGCAAGCACTACTGCCAGGGTGACCATGGCCACGGTAAGTAGGGCGATTCGCGAAGCCAGAGAATGCATTGCTCAACTTGCCTTTGGTCTGTGCCGCCACAGTGTAGCGCAGGCCCAGGCCGGGCCGCGTATGTAAGGAAGTCAGTATCGCCCGCGTCGGATCGGGCGTCGGATGCGTTCTCGCTGCTGGCCAAGCTGGCGAACGGTGAGCGGTAGCTCGGCGGTCCCTGTATCGAGGAGGGTGTCGGCTATTTCAAGTTCGAATTGCCTGGGCTCGGCGCGCTCGTGCCACACCGTCAAACGGCCGGGGCCTGGTGGCAACTGATCCAGTCTGAAATGCCCATTTTCATCGGGCACGACGAAATGCGGGGTATCGAGAACCACGATATGGGCCGACATGGCCGGGTGCACATTGCAAAACACCCTGACGAGTCCGGGTTGCTCGAAGCGGTGTGTCTTGCCCTCGCCGCGTCCGTACAGCCCCAAATCAAAGCGATTGCTGGCCGAGGTTGAAAACACGTTGTGCAGGATGGGATCTTCATTCGGGAAGATGACTTCGCTGCCGGCGGTCACAACCAACACACGCGGTTCGAACTGGCGCCGTTGTGTGGTCATTGTCAGCGGCTCTGACGCCGGCTCGACGGAAGCAGCTGCGGCTGGCTCGAAATAAACCACAGCCTGCTGGAACTCGCCCGGTTCATTGATTGCTTCGCCATCTTCAAGCAGCACCAGCCGGCCGCTGATCGCACCTTCGCCCAGCGCCAGTGCCGGTGCAGCCAGAGCAAGCCCCAGCAGCGTGAGCAGCAGTGTTACAAGTTTTACGTTGGGCACGGCCTGTCTGACGAGATCACCACGCCTGATCCTATCATCAGGGTGCGGCCATCGCGTCGTTGGGGGCGTTGTTGCCTTTTGGCGTCCAACGCTCCCACACTTTTTCATGGAAAAAGTAGGCCACGGTATTGACCGCCGGCTCGATCAGCGCCACCGCGCCGCCCAGGGCCAGGCTGCCGGTCATCAGATAAACCACGCCGAATGCGACCAGCATGTGCACAATGGCAAAGGAAAACGTTTTCTTGCGAGCCATATTGAAGTCCTCCGTCGACTGACTGAAACGATAACCACTCTCAATATGATTAGTCCAAATGATTATACCGATCCTTTTGATAGGCCCGTGCTATGACTAGTGCCTGCAACATACGTGAAGCCAGGCCCGGTGATGAATCGTTGCTGCTTGGGCTTATCCGCGAACTGGCCGTCTACGAGCAACTGGAACACGAAGTCATCGCCGATGAGTCCCTGCTCAGCGCAGCCCTTTTCAGCCCCGAGCCCACCGCCCACGCCATCATTGCCGAGTACAAGGGCGAGCCGGCCGGCTTCGCCCTTTATTTCTTCAACTTCTCTACTTTTCTGGGACGCCCCGGCCTGTATCTGGAAGACCTTTTTGTCCGCGAGCCGCTGCGTGGTCACGGCATCGGCAAGGCGCTGCTGTTGCACCTCGCCACCCTGGCCCATCAGCGTGGCTGCGGTCGGATGGAGTGGAGCGTGCTCGACTGGAACCAGCCGGCCATCGATTTCTACCAATCGCTGGGCGCGGTGCCGATGGAGGAGTGGACGGTGTTCAGGCTCGATCGGGAAGGTTTGGAGGGGTTGGTGGGGAGGTAGGGGAACGGGTTGCGGTTTAAGCTTTACGGTTTCCGGTTTCCGGTTTCAGGGGTTCGGGCTTTGGGGGTTCTGGGGCTTCTAGCCGTGGTGCATGTTGAATGGGGCTCGGTAACGGGACTTGTCACGAATTACGTGACGGCCCCCGCATACAATATGGTTGATGAAGCGTTGGCTTACTTTCCTCCTTGTTCTTGCGTGTCTGCCGGCCTCGGGCGCCGAGCCGGTGACCGTTGTTACCTATGACGATATTGCCGTCTATCTTGAGCGCCAGGCTGCGGCCCGGGTTGAAAGCCTGGACGAGGCTCGGCTGTCGGCCCAGGTCAGTGCAACGGTCAAGCGCATCCCTGTGCGGCCGGGCCAGACGGTGGCGGCGGGCGAGCTGCTTTTGGAGCTGGATCCGGCCGACTACCGGATCCAGGTCAACGCCGCCCAGGCCCGCCTGGAGGCGGCCGATGCCAACCATGACATGGCTAGGCATAGGGTCGAGCGCGCGCGCCGGCTGGCACCGCAGAACTTTGTCTCCGAAGACCAGCTGCTGGAAGCAGAAACCCGTTACCGCCAGGCCCAGGCCGAACATGAAGCTGCCAGGCAGGAACTCAATGGTGCGGAACTGGCACTGGAGCGTACCCTCGTCAAGGCGCCGTTTGCCGCCGTGGTCACGGAACGATTGATCGGGGTAGGCGCGCTGGCTTCTCCCGGCACCCCGCTGCTGGAACTGGTCGCGGTCGACGAGCTGGAGGTCGTTGCCGGGGTTTCGCCGGAACTGGCCGACGGCCTGGCGTCGGCCGAATCGGTACGTTTTGAAAGCGGCGGTCGCAGCGAAGCGGTGGAGTTGTTACGCATGGCCCCCGTCGTCACTCGGGGTGGTCGCAATCGACAGGCACGCCTGGGCTTTGTCGCTACCAGCCTGCCGGCCGGTAGCGAGGGCCGAATTCGCTGGACCGATCCGCGTCCGGCGCTGCCGGCCCAGTACATTGTCCAGCGCGACGGTCAGCTTGGCCTCATGCTGCTGGCCGAAGATGAATCCGCCGAGTTCCTGCCCTTGCCCGAGGCCGACAGCGGCCGCCCGCATTTGCTGGACTTGCCCGGCGACACCCTGCTGATCGACGATGGCCGGCGCCGGGTCAGCCCCGGTCAGCGCGTCCCCATTCGCTGAGCTCCGATGCTTGAGCGCCTGTACGGGAACCACCCGCTGGCCAACGTGTTCATGGCCGTGGTCCTGGTCATGGGCATGGCCGCCTTCTGGTTGATGCCGCGCGAGCGAGACCCGGAAGTCAATTTCAACTGGATCAACATGACCACGGTATTGCCCGGCGCCTCGGCCGAGGATGTGGAGCGCCTGGTCACCGATCCGTTGGAAGAAGCCATTGCCCGCCTGCAGGACGTGCGTTTCGTGGTTTCCTCTAGCCGTGAGAACGTCTCCAACATCCTGGTCCGTTTCCAGGAAATTTCGCAGCGCGATTTCGAGCGCCGCGTCGCCGACCTGCGGCGCGAAGTCCAGGCCATGGTCAACGACGAGCTGCCGCCGGAAGCCCGCGATCCGAACATTTTCGAAGTCACCACTTCCAGCGGCTTTCCCACGGCTATTGTGCTGGCTGTCGGCCAGGCGGATGACGACAACCTGCGCTCCCTGGCCCGGCGAACGCGCCAGGACCTGGAGCGCCTGGCCGCTGTCGACCAGGTGCTCGCCCAGGGATTGAACGACCCCGAGCTGCAGGTCTTGTTCGACCCGGCGGCCCTGGCCGGTCGAGGAGTCAGCGCCCTGGAGCTGGCCCGCGCCGCGTCGGGCTGGTACCAGGACGTATTCGCCGGTCGTTTGCGCACATCTGACGGCCAGTGGCTGATCCGCGCCGAGGGCCGTAGTATCGATCCTGACCGCCTGGCCGGTATGACCCTGGCCGCCCCGGCCACCAACGAGGTTGTTCGCTTCGACGAGGTCGCCCGCCTGCGTCTGGGTAGCAGCATCCCCGAGCAGCTGGTCATGCTGGACGATCGCCCCGCGATCATGCTGTCGGTCACCAAACGCCCCGGTGCCAATACCCTGGACCTGGTTGCCGACCTGGGTGACTACATCGACCGCCGCAACCCGGTGCTGGCCGAGCAGGGCATGAGCCTGGTTCTGGCCGACGATCAGACCGTGCCGACCCGGGAAGCGATCAATGTGATGCGCAACAATGCCGCGGTCGGACTGCTACTGGTTCTGGCCGTGTGCTGGCTGTTCCTGGCCACTCGCATTGCCCTGTTGGTGGGGGCCGGCCTGATCCTGTGCGTGGCCGGTACCTTTGCCGTGCTGTACGGCTTCGGGTTTACCTTGAACATTACCGTGCTGCTGGGCGTGGTGATCGTGCTGGGCATGCTGGTCGATGTGTCCGTGGTCATGGTCGAGGCTATCTACTATCGGTTGCGGCTGGGCCAGGCGCCGCTGCAGGCAGCCACCCGCGCCCTGCGCGAGGTTGGCGTGCCGCTCACCGCCTCGGTGCTGACCACCATTGCCGCCTTTTTGCCGCTGATGCTGATGCCCGGCATTGTCGGCAAATTCATGTTTGTCGTCCCGTTCGTGGTCACCGTCGGTTTGCTGATCTCGCTGGTCCAGGCCTTCTGGGTGCTGCCCACCCAGGTCGTGCATAGCCAGTATCAGCCGGCACCAAAACGGCACTGGCGCGGCCGCCTGACCCGCAAGCTGCGCACCCGCTATGTCACCGCTCTGGTTCATGTCTTGCGCCGGCCGCGCCGCTACCTGGCCATCGCCGGCCTCAGCTTCATCATCGCCCTGGGTGCCGTGGCTGCCGGGCTGGTGCGTCTGGAATTTTTTGCGTTTGACCCGATTCGTTTGTTCTATGTCCAGGTCGATATGCCCAGCGATGTGTCGCTGGAAGACACGCTCAGTCAAGTACAGCAGGTCAAGGAGCGGGTCCGCGCAGGTCTGGGAGAAGACGAGGCACGCAGTGTGATCGCCCTGGCCGGCGTTCAGTTCACGGATGTCGAGCCGCTGTTTGGTGATCAGTACGGGCAGGTGCTGGTGTCGCTGAACCCGCCGAACGGTGGCCGCACGGTCGATGCCATCATCGACGGCATGCGTGAGGACGTGCTGGCCACGTCCATCGATGGCCAGATTGCGTTTCTGCAGATCTCCGGTGGCCCACCCACTCAGCAGCCGATCAATGTCAAGGTACGCAGCGACGATTTTGAGGAGCTGAGAGCTGCCACTGACCGCCTGCGCGAGGTGATCAGCGAGCTGCCTGGCGCGCGCGACATCACCGACGACCGCGTCCCCGGGCGCTCGGAAATGGTGCTGGACCTGGATCGCGAGGCCCTGATCCAGGCCGGGCTGGACCCGGCCGCCGTTGCCCGCCTGCTACGCCTGCATGTCGATGGCGAGATCGTCGGCTTTACCCGCGAGGGCGGTGACCGTTACGAGCTCAGGATCAAGGCCGAGCGCGAGCGTCCGCGTGACCCTGGCGCGGTACTGGATGACCCGGTTGTTCTCCCGAATGGCCTGCAGACGCACCTGGGCGCCCTGGTTCAGGCCCGAACCGGCGAGGCCCCGGGCGTCATCCGCCACTACAATCTGCGCCGGACCATCACCATCGAAGGTGATATTGACCGCCAGGTGACCAATACCGTGGAAATCAACCGGCGTATCGTGGCGGCCTGGGACGAGATTCGTGCCGAATTCCCCGGTGCCGACCTGGACTTTTCCGGCGAGCTCGACGATATCGAAGAATCACTGGAAGCCATGGCCGTGCTGTTCATGCTCGGCCTGGGCTTGATTTACCTGATCCTGGCTACCCAGTTCAGGAGTTACTTCCAGCCGTTTTTGATCCTTCTCACCGTACCCATGGCCTTCACCGGCGTGGTCTTCGGACTGTTGCTGTCGAACAATCCGCTGAGCCTGTACACCATGTACGGCATCATCGCCCTGGCCGGGATTGCCGTGAACGCGGCCATTGTGTTGATCTCTGCCGCGAACCAGCGCCTGGAAGCCGGTATGCGCCCGCTGATGGCCACCGTCTTTGCCGCCCGCCGCCGCGTCATCCCGATCCTGATGACCACCGCCACCACCATCGCCGGCCTGCTGTCCCTGGCCCTGGGGCTGGGCGGGCGTTCCCTGCTCTGGGGCCCAGTCGCCGTCACCCTGGTCTGGGGCCTGACCGTCTCCGCCCTCCTCACCCTGTTCGTCATCCCCTTGCTTTACCGCCTGTCCATGCGCACCCGGTAAAAGAATAGGAACCACCGAAAACACCGAAAGCACCGAAGGTGTAGGAGCACCAATTTCGGTGACTTCGGTGACTTCGGTGACTTCGGTGGTTTCCAGGTTTCTCTTCTTGGTATCCCATACCCCGCAGCGACTGCACGGCGCTACACTGGTTCATTGAATCAACAAGGCTTAACTCCTTGAACCGCGCAAACGTCTTTAAGGCATTCTCGCCGCATCGCCCGAGTCAACGGCTTGCGGCGCTTTTCCTGGTTACCCTGCTACTGGGTGCCACACCGGCAGCCGCTTTGACTACCGACGGTGCCGATGCGGTGTTCTCGGACGTTCGCCCGGCGCTGCTGCAGATTCGCACCGTGGTTGGGCCGGGGGAGCAGCAAAGCTCGATTGGCTCCGGCTTCCTGGTCAGTGCCGACGGCCTGGCCATTACCAACTACCACGTCGTTGCCCAGCATGCGCTGGAGCCCGGCACCTATCGGCTGCAATACCGCGAGCCCGACGGATCGCGCGGCGATCTGGAACTGCTGGCCATTGATGTGCTGAGCGATCTGGCCGTGGTCCGGCGGGCGCGCTCGGCCGATGTCTACCTGGAATTCGACGTTCTGGCCCTGGCCGACCACATACCGCAGGGCGAACGACTGTTTGCCATTGGCAATCCCATGGATATCGGCTTCACCATCGTCGAAGGCACTCACAATGGCAGGGTCGAACGCAGTTTTCTTGAGCGCATTCACTTCTCCGGTGCGCTCAATGCCGGCATGAGCGGTGGGCCGGCCCTGACCCGCGATCGGCGTATCGCCGGGGTCAACGTCGCCCGCATGGGTGGCGGCCAGTTGATCAGCTTCCTGGTGCCACCGAGCAAGGCCCTGGCCCTGCTCGACCAGGCTCGCAATGGTCGGGCAATGTCGCTGGATGTGGTCAAGGACGAAATCGCCAGCCAGGTTTTGTCCTGGCAAGCGGGTTTGTTCGAAGAACTTGATAACGCACCACGCAAGCCGCTGGAGATGGGCCGCTACCGGATCAGCGAGCCGGAGCTGCCCTGGCTGAGCTGCTGGGCTGGTACCAACCGCCACTCACGACCGCGGCCACGGGTGTTTGTTGATACCACTCGCTGTAGCAACCAGAGTCAGCTGTTCATCGACAGCCAGCTCAATACCGGTGCTTACTCACTGGTCCATTCCCATGTGATCAACCAGGACCTGAACGCAGTCCAGTTTGCCAGACACTTGAGTAGCCTTTATTCCCCCGAAATTCACTCGCATTTCATGAGCTCGCGGCGCTTGACCGCCGCGCGTTGCCATGATGAGTTCGTCAGGCCCGAAGCTTCCGAGGGCGGCCCGGAGCTGCGCGTACTTTGGTGTGCCCGTGCCTACCGCGAGTTCGACGGCATCTTCGATATTGATGTATCGCTCGTTACGCGGGATTCGTCTACCGAGGCCCTGGTCTCGCGACTGGAGATGAAAGGGGTCAGCTGGGAAACCGGTGCTCGCCAGGCCCGGCGTCTGATCGAGGATTTGCAATGGACGATGTGATCTTCATCGAGGAGATCGGGCGTTATGGCCGGGGCAGCCAACGTCACCGGCTTGACTTGCCGGTTGGTGCTTCTGTCCAGATTGGCCGAGCCTTCGATTGCGATGTCATTCTGGACGATCCGCACGTGGCAGCCAGCCATGTCCTGGTCTCGCGCCAGGAAGACGGTAGCCTGAGCGTTGTTGACCAGGGCAGCGTCAATCGCCTGCGCATTCCCCATCAGCGCGCAACTGTCGACAGTCTGCATATCAGCCCTGGCAGCGGATTCGGTGAATTCCTGCTTGGCCGCACTCGCCTGAAAATCTACCCCGGTGCACCGGAGCTGGCCGGCGAGCTGCCGTTGGCCGGCCAGCGCGGCCTGTGGCCGGTGGCGCTGGTTGCTGCGGTTGCTGCCCTGGGTTTGATGCTCATGTTCGAATGGCTGAAGGCAAGTTCCGAGTTTCGATGGACGGCCCAGCTTGGCGAGTCCACCTTCCTTGTCCTGTTGCTGTTGTTCTGGACTGGCCTCTGGGCCGGCGCTTGCCGGCTGTTCCGAGGGCAGGCGCTGTTTGCAATGCATTTGCTGATTGCTGCATCGGCGCTGGCAGCCAGCCTGCTGCTGCATTGGCTGCTTCCTCTGCTTGCTTACAGCCTGTCGTTGTCCTGGCTGACCGCTATGGAATTCGCTATCGTCTGGCTGACTATCGGCGCGGCTGCCATCCTGCACCTTCGCGTGATCGGGCCAAGCCATGGTCGTCTGCAGGCGGCTATCGTCGTTCTACTCGTTGCCTTGGGCATGAGTCCGGAAATTGTCCGCACGGTCTGGCCCGAACCAGGCTTCGAGCGCAGCCACTACGTCCGCGTCCTCCAGCCTCCGGCCGTGCGCATTGCCAGCGCCCAGCCCGTGGACCAGTTCCTTGCCGACCTCGACACACTGCGGCCCCGGCTGGAAGCGGCCCGCGATGAGCTCGATCGTTTTGTGCCTGAGGCGCCGGATGCTGATGACTTGGTGGACCCGCCGGATTGAGGGTTTTGTGCCTGAGCCCGGGGGGGCGTGCCTTGGGCTGGTTGGGTTTGGGTTGGTTGGGAGATGCATCGGGTGGTACCCGCCAGCTCGTGGCCTGAACGGGTGAGCGGCTTTCTTGATGCTGGATAGTGCGCGGGCCTTGATGCCGGTAGGGTTCGTTTCGGCGTCCCCGACAGTTTCTTGCCGTCGATCGTACCAGGGCGGAATTTGTCGGTCCGGGACAGGTTTTGTGCCGAATTCCGCACCCGCTCAGGCCACGATCTGGCAGATACCACCCGATGCGAAGGTCAGGAGGCTAGGGCGGGCTGATTTTGGGCATCGCGTCTTCGCTACAGCCGAAGGTCTTCCCACAAGCTTGGCAATAAAAACTTGACGGGCCGCTGTGGCCATCTATAAGCTGATGTGGCTAGATTGACATCGGGCTTTTGGCGTTGTCTGATGTTACGAAGGGGCGCTCGTAATTTGTTTCGGCACACTTCAGGTAGTAGTGGGAGACCAGATCATGTCTAGTAATTTGAATCGCTTCAGCTTGGCAGTTTCCAGCTCAGACCTGATGCGCAAGAGACGCGCATGGGTCTTACCGATTTTTTATTTATTGGCTGCCTTGGCTGCCGGAGCCACGGCTTCCGCCGCTGAGCAGCGTGGTGATGCTGCGACCAGCGCTTTCGATCGCGGAAACCATGTTTTCCTTTTCGAGGACTTTCCAAGTGTCGAGAATGCCTGGGGAAGGCTTCAGGTGAACTCTGTTGCGCGTTTAGATGGTCATGAAGGAAGACAGACCACGATGCTTCGCGCAACGTTCTCATCTAGTACCAGCAAACAGTTGGAACTCGTGGCAACTGCGGCCGAAAGAGGTGATGTTTTTTTGGTGGCATCCACAGAAAGGTCTGAATGGACCATACGATGGAACGAAGACAAACAACCAGTCATATATGGACTCCTGGAACCGCGAGACCGCTCTCACATCGAGTCGATTATCTCGCACGGTATAAACGTGGAGGATTTGTCTCATTACTTCAAGCCGGCCATACACCCCGATGATTTCGATGTAATCATGGATTTCCTCGGCTTTCAGAATGAGTTGTCCTATTCGCATCCCGAACTTTCGGTTGGCGAGGACCTGGAATTGCTTGCTGAAGAAGAATGGCAGCGACTGTGCCAGCTTTCATTTGACGGTATGCCCGATGCGGAAGGGCACGAGCAAGTGGAAAATACAGTGATGCCCAGTGCCTTAGACTGCGTTGGTTCCGCACTCTCAGCTGCCGGTGGCGCGCTGTCGTTATGGCAATCTTCTAACGCGTGCACCGATTGCCTTGCCAGTCGTTTGCCGCAACCCTGCAATCTCTGCGCATCACAACTCGGAGCCGCAGCTGGATCTTTGATGGTCGCTATCGTGACATGCATCGGAGATGATGAATCGGCCCCTGCAGATCCGCCTTCTCCTCCCCCCGGTGTTGCGCCGCCGCCGATTCCCGCGCCTGGGGGAGGATTTCTGGTTCCAATCTACCGACTCGTGACCACGGAGGTATGTGTGGATGGCACTTGCTGGACTGAAACCCAGCTCGTCGTGATAGGTTGGCAACGCATTCAGCCATAGGTTGCCGGTGCGGTAATGATGACTTGGACGAGGGCTCATCATTCGGCGTTGCAAAACAAAAGGTACATGGTGAACGGCAACTGCGGTTGCCGGGTGGTGAACTGGCATAGGGCTAGCTTACCCTTCCATCAGAGCCTCCCAACCATCACGAGAAATCATTTTTTGTGATGAATAGGTCTCGTTGGTCCGGCTGGAGTTGTCTTGCTTTTACTTGCTTGTTGTTTGCGCTTGGTCCCGCCATCGCTGTGTCGTGCCCGGAAGACGGTGTCAGCCAGGTAGGGTTTTCTCCGGCGGAGCTTAGTGGGTTCAGCCCGACAAATTTGTTTTCTGATGCGGGATTTCCCGCTTTGTCGGATGATGGGCTTGTATTGGCGGTCCTGCAGCTTGATGACTTCGAGAGTGAAGGAGCGACTGTCTATCTTGTTGATCTGTCGAAGGGTACTGAAGAGCCCTTCGGGCTTGAAACTCTTGTCCTGTTCAGTAGAACCGAATCGGGTCTGGATGAGGCGGACATGGCGGATGTGGGGCAGCGAGTGGATTCGGTCAATCGGACCCTCTGTTCTGGGGTGTTTCGGCCGCTGGAGGAAATCTATGATTTCTCATCCAGTGACAGTCGAACACTGTCCGAACCCCGCGTTCAGTCGCTTACCTGGTCCGATTGGGAGATACGATACGATTCTGCTGCCGGTGACGTGACGGTTTACCGTTCCGGCGAAAAGCCGAAGCCTTTGGTCGTTGCCCGACCTACCGAAGTGCAAGGGCCCCGGGGAAGCCATCCTTACAATTTTTGCCTGACCCGGGAAGTGCCACTGCGCGCTTGGGCAGACCAGGGCTCGGGCTTGCTGTTGTTCCGATTGGATGTCACTTGCAGTTGCAAGCACTGTTTTTTCGCGCCGCGCTGGCTGATCGAAAAGTTGCCGTGAAATGACTCGCCCATTGTGTGTTCAAAAGGCTCGCTGGGATCGAATTGCGCTGCGCAGTGCAGTGCTGCTTGCTGGACTGGTTGGGTGGATATTGCCGTTCGTTGCTTCCGCTTCCGAGATCGGGCTTCCGGCCGGAATTTCGCTGGACAGCTTCATCCGGTCAGATGGGAATGATCTTGGGGAATTTCCGGCGCTGTCGGCAGATGCCTCAACCGTGGCCGTTGTTCATCGCCCCGACTTTGGTGCCGTGGTCCTTGATATTTATGCGGTAATCGACTCGGCAGATATCAAGCGGATTCGGTTGCTTGAGAGGGGCGAATCGACGATAAACTTGCAGGCGAGCGCAAAGCGCAGGCTAGAACTTCGCGTGTCGGAAGCGAATGAATATCTGGAGGAACGCGGCTATCTGACCATGCAACCGCTGTTTGTTCAGCCTCGCCCTGACAAACCCCTGAATGAGTTCCTGAACTGGGGACGAAGGGTGACTTGGGAGCCCGAGACTAACACCTTGACGGTGGGTCTTGCTCGCCCCAAACCGGTAGTGATGAGTGCGGAGGGCGTTGATCACCCGTTCGCCCCATCTCGGTTTGAGACCGAAACTGTCGAGTTCACTCAGCGCTGGCCGACGCAGGTACGGAGAACAACCGAGAGTCATCCAGCCGGCTGTTCGGCTCGACCGATGCCAGTACGCGGCTGGATAAACCTGGATCGCCCTCCAGAACGTCCATCCGTCATGGTGCTTCGGATTATCTTCCAGCCTCTTGAGCAAGACTGCCATTTGCCCGACGAGTGGCTGGTCGCGCCACTCTGAAGCAGGTCCATCGGGGTGGCTTTCAAGATGCCCCATGCGCTCCTCAAACGGAGGATTTCCGGTCAAAAGATTTCCTTGGTCAGACCTTCATCGGTTTTCACTTCGCGCCTTTGCGCCTTCGCGAGAGATAAACCCAAAAGATCAATCGCCCGCAGTGCCCTCAAAGCGGTCCGAAAAGATCTGATCCACCGGGTCCTGGCAGGTGATGATGATGTCCAGGTAGTCTTCGCTGCCGATGATGCCCTGGCCATTCTGGAGCTGGCAGCTCTGGTTGGGCGGTTGGCCAGCCTGGGTGATCTGGACGTTGAAAGCCTCGTTCGGGTAGAGCTTTTCGGTCATGGTGAAGTTCACCGTGCCGCTGCCGGTGATGCTGGTGGTGTCGCCAAACAGGGGGTTGGTCAGGGTGATGGTGCCCTGCAGGTTCTCGATCACGCCGCCGAGGTTCAGCTCGGGTGGCATGCCAAAGGGGTCGGAGAATTCGCTGGTGTTGCCGTCGGCGGTGGTGGCCGTTGCGACGAAGCTGTCGCCTTCACTCAGCGACCATCCCGAGGGTGCAGGCAGGGTCGTGGTGATGTAGGACTGAGCGTTGGCTTCCTCATACAGCACCGTGCCGATGTAGATCATGCCCTGGGGGTGGGTTTCGCCGGGGTCTGAGTAGAAAAACTGAACACCGATCGGGTACAGGGAATTGGCGGGGCTGGAGTTGACCCGGAAGGCGACTTCCAGCTCGTTGCTGTCCGGGTTGTAGCCGCTCAGGCGCAGCCGGAACTGCGGATAGTTCTGCAGGGTGTTGGGGCCGGTGTCGGCGTCGCCCGGGTCCTGGTCGCGGCCGCCGGGGCCTAAGTCAATGCCTTTGCCCAGGTTGTTGTAAATCTCGTTGTTGAGCAAACGGTGCAGCACGCCGGCAGCGGGGTCGAGGCGCACGCCTTGCTCGACATTGTGAGCGATACGGTTGTGCTCGATGATGCTTGCGTCGAAGCCCGGGCCGATGTCGATGCCGGGGCCCTGGTTGGGTACGACGAAGCCGTTCGGTGCCTCGCCGATCCGGTTGAAGATCACCTGGCTTGCGGCATTGAGCTGAATGCCGCCGGCGTTGCCGCCGATATGGTTGGCGCGGCCGGGGTCGTCGCCGATGCGGGTGCCGGTGGCGCTGTCGAGAACGATGATGCCAAAGCCATCGTTGCCGATGTTCAGGCCGGTGGCGCCCAGCCCAATGAAGTTGCGCCAGATGCGCTGATCTGCGCCGTCGACTATCACGCCGGGACCCTGGTTGAAGCCGATCAGGTTGGAACTGCCTGCATCCGGACCGCCGAGGATGTTGTTGTTGCCATCCAGACGCACGCCGGCGGCCAGATTGGGCAGTGGCTGGTCGGTGAGGCTGATGCCGATTCGGTTTCGCCTCAGTGCATTGCCGCTGGCATCGGCTCTGAGGCTGATGCCGACAGCAGCGTTGCCGATGACATTATTGAAGATGTCATGGTCCTGGCCATCGATCCGGATGCCGGCTTCCGTGATCGGAAAATGCTCCGAGTCGTCGCCGGTGCCGATGCGATTGTTTTCGACCAGGCTTTGCGCGCTGTCCAGCTGGATGCCGACCATGGCGTGGCCGATGCGGTTGTGGCGCAGTTCGTGGCCCTGGCCCGAGCGGACGTGAATGCCGTTCTTGGTGGGTTCAGCCGGCGCTTCTCCGCCGCTGCCTATGCTGATCCAGTTGCCGCTGATCACTTGTCCATCGCCGGCCTGTTGTGCGGCATTGCCGATCTGGATGCCCGATTGAATGCCGTGAATGCGATTCGGGCAATCGGGGTGGCCGATCTGGTTGGCGCTGGCAGCAATGCCGATCAGCACGCCATGGCTGCCAGGCGAGAGTGTGGCATCGCCGTTGCGGTTGAAGCCCAGGTGGTTACAAACGATTTCGTTCTCGGCGGCCTGGATCAGGATCTGGGTGTCGCTGTGGCCGGCGATGATATTGCCGCCCAATAAAGGCTGTTCGGGGTCGGACAGGTCGAACGAGCCGATTTTCGTCTCGCTGGCACCGCCGGCGATGCGGATGCCAACCGAGCCGCTGGCAATGGCGGTAGTGCCAGCGCGGTTAACGCCGATGTGATTATTCAAGACCCGGTTGCTCTGGCCGCCGACGATGTCGATGCTGGCAATGCTGTTGCCGGCAATCACGTTGGGGAACAGTTCCTCGCCACCCACCAATGTGCCGGGCGGAACCGGGTGATGGCCAATCAGGTTGCCGCTGCCGTTGATCAGTATGCCCAGGCCGTTGGGGAAAGATGCGTTGCCGCCGCTAAAGTTGCCGCTAAAGCTCACGCCCAGACGTGAGCGTCGGACCACAACCCAGTTCGATGAAATGACGATCGCGGCCCCGGGAAACCGGACTATCGTAATGCCGTCGACGATACTGCCGGCACTGCCAGGCCCGAACACCAGGCCATGGTCGTTCTCTGGATCGTCGAGCAGTTGCCCGTCGATCAAGAAGCTGGCCCAGCCCTGGGCGGCATCGAAATTGCGATGAGTGGTGCCGTCGATGTGGATCGGGAACTGGACGATCGGCAGCGGTGTTTCCGGCTGGATCGTCGTTGTATTGGCCGCAGTCAGGGGGATCCACGGCTCAAAGCGGATCGGGATCGCGAACAAGCCCTGGGGGTGGTCATCCTGGGTCGATGACTGCCCGAGGGCATTGGCGGCCTCGATGGCCGCGCGCAGCGTGCAGCCGGGCACTTGCTGGCCGGTTTCGGGGTTGAAAACCGTGAAACCGGTTCGACACTCGCCCGGCTCGGCGCTGGTCGAAAGGGGCGAATCGGCCGCCGAGTTGACCCAGATATCAAAGCCGTGTGCTGTCGAGGCCGAAACAAGCAGGATGAAGAGCAAGCCAATTGCTGGATTACGATGGTTCATGATGACCTCTCCCGTGGTCTATGAATGTGCCCATTCAGCCTGCCGTCGGGAGCCGGGGCTTGCATGACTAGCCGGTGACTTTTGCCTGACTTTTTCCGCCTGAGCCCTGCGGTATCGTTGGAATAGGTGCTTCGGCATGAATGCCAAGCCCGCGCCAGGCTGGCGTCGATGAAGCCCGCCCTGCGCGTCGATTGCTTTCTTGCCCCTTAGTACCAATGACGTTGAGGGCGCTTCCTTGCTACCCTTCCGGGCTGGAAACTTTCTTTAGTCAGGACTCGACATGACCGAACCGCTTTGGCAGCCGTCACCGGCACGTGCCGCTGGCAGCAACATTAGCCGCTTCATCGAGCAGGTGTCCCGCGAACTCGACCCGACAGTGCGCGACTGGGACAGCCTGTATCGCTTCTCGATTGACCAGCCGGAGGCGTTCTGGAACGCGGTCTGGGAATTTGGCGGGGTGGTCAGCAGCGCGCGTGGCCAGCGCTTTGCCGAGGGCTGGCCGGCGATGCCGGGCACGCGCTTCTTCCCCGATGCGCGGCTGAACTTTGCCGAAAATCTGCTCAAATTCTGCGACGATCAAACGGCGCTGATTTTTGCCGGTGAAGATGGCTCGCTGCGCCATTTGAGCTATACCGAGCTTTACCAGTCCGTGGCGCGCATGGCCGAAGGCCTGCGCCAGGCCGGGGTCGAGCCCGGCGATCGGGTGGCCGGCTACTTGCCCAATCTGCCTGAGACCGTGATTGCCATGCTGGCGGCCACCTCGTTGGGTGCGGTGTGGTCGTCCTGCTCGCCGGATTTCGGTGTTCAGGGCGTGCTTGACCGCTTTGGCCAGATCGAGCCCAAGGTACTGATTGCCTGCGCGGCCTATCGCTACAACGGCAAGAATTTCGATTGCCTGGGCCGGGTGCGCGAGCTGGCCGGTCAGATGCCGTCGATTGAAAAGATGGTCATCGTGCCGTACATGGAGCCCGAGCCGGAGCTGGTCGGGCTGGACAAGGCCGTACCCTGGGATGCATTTACCGACAATTCGGCCGAAGCCATCGAGTTCGCCCAACTGCCGTTCGACCACCCGCTCTACATCCTCTATTCCTCCGGCACCACCGGCGTGCCCAAGTGCATCGTTCACGGCGCCGGTGGCACCTTGCTGCAGCACCTGAAAGAGCTGATCCTGCACACCGACTTGCGCCGCGACGACCGCCTGTTCTACTTCACCACCTGCGGCTGGATGATGTGGAATTGGCTGGTTTCCGGGCTGGCAGTGGGGTCCACCGTGGTGCTGTACGACGGCTCGCCGTTTCACCCCGATGGCAACGTGCTCTGGGACCTGGCCGACGAGGTCGGCATCTCGGTGTTCGGCACCAGCGCGAAATGGATCGCGGCCTGCGACAAGGCCGGCATCAAGCCGCGCGAGACCCATGAGCTGGCTGATCTGAAGGCGATCCTGTCGACCGGCTCGCCGCTGCTGCCGGAGTCTTTCGATTATGTCTATCGCGACATCAAGCCCGACCTGCAGTTGAGCTCCATTTCCGGCGGCACCGATATTGTTTCCTGCTTTGCCTTGGGCAACCCCATCTTGCCGGTCTACAAGGGCGAGCTTCAGTGTCGCGGCCTTGGCA
>SKQI01000197.1 GCA_007119095.1 Wenzhouxiangella sp.
CTCCTAAAGGGCCCTGGAAGACTACCAGGTTGATAGGCTGGGTGTGGAAGTACAGTAATGTATGAAGCTAACCAGTACTAATTGCCCGTGAGGCTTGGTCATATAACACCAAAGCCAATTGCAACATTCACTGAGTCAAGCAGCTCCTAAACGAATGGCACGACTCAAGAGACGTGATTGAACAGAATTCCTGATTTGCTTTGCCTGGTGGCAATAGCGGCGTGGACCCACCCGACCCCATCCCGAACTCGGAAGTGAAACGCGCCAGCGCCGATGGTAGTGCGGCATTAGCCGTGTGAGAGTAGGTCACTGCCAGGCATTTACACAGAAGCCCCGGCGCTCATGTTGAGTGCCGGGGCTTCGCTTTTTATGGCGTTAGAGTCAGCGACCTGGCAGTGCCCGTGGTCACGCCCTGATCCTCCTCCACAGCAAGGCTCCTTTCGCCTGTCGGCGAAAACCGCCATGCTGTTCCGGAGGGGCTGCCAGGCATTTATCCTGAAAGCCCCGAGATTCTTTTGAGTCTCGGGGCTTTTTTTTGGTTTTATCCCTCTGGCCCTTTACCCCAACTCCCTGAATTAACGCGTCTTTGTTGAAACGTGCCTGCTATACTCGGGCAAGTTTCCAACCTGGATAGCAACCGTGTTTCTCAAGGTTCTAGTCTTTACTTGCGCGGCTTGTGTCGTCGTGGCCAGCGCCGACCTGCAGGCTGAGCCCGCAGAATCCATTGAGTTTGAAGTTTTTGGTTGGGTGGAATGGGTCAAGCTGCTCGATGGTGAGCTTCGACTGAAAGCTAAACTTGATACCGGAGCTGCGAATTCTTCACTGGACGCGACCAATATCGAGCGATTTCGCCGCGACGGAGAGCGCTACGTCCGTTTTACGGTGACGGATCCCGAGACCGAGGATCAGCTCGAGCTCGAAAAGCCGCTGGTGCGCAATGTTCGAATCATTCGACACGATGGCAATCATCAGCGTCGCCCTGTAATCAAGATGGGGGTTTGCATCGGTGAGCGCATTCAGGAGGTTGAAGTGAACCTGATTGATCGTTCCAATTTCATTTACCCAATGCTACTCGGCCGCAGTGCTTTGGAAGGGTTCGCCCTGATTGATTCCGGTCAGACATTTCAGAATTCTCCGCGTTGTGAGTTCGACTAGGCAATGAGCCGTCGGGTTCACTGGTTGGCTCTGGTGCTCGTTCTAATCGCAACGGGTATGAGTATCGCCGTTTACAAGCATCGAGTTCTCGGGTACCCGCTGCAGGCTGAGACCATTGAGCCGACATGGATAGTTCAGGCGCGAATGCAGATCACGCCGGGTAACGGGCCGATCAAGGCCAGTCTCCGGTTGCCGACTAACAGTCCCGGCATGGGCCAGCTGCGCGAGAATTTCATTTCCCGGGGTTATGGCCTAACCGTACAGGAGGGATCGGATCGTCGGGAGGCGGTGTGGACCGTCAGGCGAGCAACCCAGCGACAGTCGCTGTATTACCAGAGCGTCTTTTACCGCGACCCTGTCAGTCAGACCTTTTTGCCCCGCCCCGCATTTCCGGAGGTGCCCTCACTCGAGGAGCCCTTCCAGACAGCCATGCTGTCGACGGTTGAGGAGGTGAGGCGGCAGTCAGCAGATATTGCCAGCTTTACAACATCCTTGCTCAAGCGAATCAACAGCAGCGCGCCCACGGAAGAAATGGCGCTGTTTCTCAATAGTCCCGATTACCGTGGCCACCGCGTAAGGATTGCCAGGGTAATTCTGGCCGGCGCTCGCATCCCCAGCGTGCAAGTCAATGGTTTTTACCTGTCTGATGTTAGCCGCACCCAGCCTGTGCGCTGGCTGGCTGTGCACAACCAACGAGAATGGCTTTTTTTCGATCCGGCCACTGGGCAAATGGGTTTGCCGGATAACTTTCTGATTTGGTGGACAGGTGAAAGTCCACCCATCGACGTCGAAGGCGCCGACCTGGTTGATCTGGCTTGGTCGATCCGTCGCAATGATCTCACCGCCCTCGACTTGGCCGAGCAGCGCTCGGCAGCACATGCAACCTGGTTGGCCCCGTTCAGCCTGTTCAATCTTCCGGTGCAGGCACAGGCCGTATACGCTGTTTTGATGCTGGTGCCGATTGGCGCTTTCATCATGATTCTGATGCGGAACGTGGTTGGGATGCCGTCCTTCGGCACGTTCATGCCTGTGCTGATTGCCCTCGCCTTTCGGGAAACCGGTCTGCTGGCCGGCCTGGTCATGTTTTCCATTGTGGTCGCTGTTGGGCTCTCCCTGCGCTTTTACCTGGCCAGACTGCACCTACTGCTGGTCCCGCGGTTGACCGCAGTGTTGATTATCGTCGTTTTTTTGATGGTCTTACTCAGTCTGGCTAGCCATTCTCTTGGTTGGGAAGTCGGGCTATCGGTGGGCCTGTTTCCCATGGTCATTCTCGCCATGATCAT
The DNA here is from genome assembly GCA_007119095.1 of Wenzhouxiangella sp. Lineage (GTDB taxonomy): Bacteria > Pseudomonadota > Gammaproteobacteria > Xanthomonadales > Wenzhouxiangellaceae > Wenzhouxiangella. The sequence goes on from SKQI01000197.1 coordinate 2,439, forward strand.
CGAACGCATGTCCATCGTTTGGGAAGAGCGCGGGCCGTCGGATGCATTGAAAGAAGGTCTGGGTTCGGCCGTCATCGCTGCCCTGGCATTCCTGGTCATGTCTTTGCCGCTGGTTCAGCACCTGGCATTTGTCTATCCCGAGCTCATGCTGGTGGTCCTCGGCCTGACCATCCTGATGGGGAGATACTCCGGCTATCGATTCAATGAACTGATCCGGTTCCGCGCGCTCGCCCGTTCAGTCAAATGATCAGGGTTTATCGGGAACTCAAGAAACGCGGCGTTCTTGGCCTGAATGCCCGCAATGCCTGCTACATCATGCCGCGCAATCCGCGACGCTACTACCCCCTGGTCGACAACAAAGTGCTTTGCAAGCAGCGCCTGCTTGAGCATGGTGTTGCCGTGCCCGACATGCTCGGGGAGGTGGCAAGCCAGTATCATGCCGGCCACTTGAACAAGCAGCTAAAGGATATTGATGAGTTTGTTGTCAAGCCTTCCAGCGGCAGCGGCGGCGACGGCATCATGGTGGTGACTGGACGCTATGACGAGAAAACCTGGCACGGAAGCGGCGGCAAACTGGTTTCGTTGAACGATATCGAATATCACGTCTCCGGCATTTTGGCCGGGATGTATTCGCTGGGAGGCCAGGTCGACACTGCCATGATCGAGTCTCTTATTCACACCGATCCGCGTCTGCGCCAGCTCGCTCCGGAGGGCGTTCCTGACATTCGGGTCATCCTATATCGTGGAATTCCGGTCATGGCCATGACCCGCTTGCCCACCCGCCGTTCCTCAGGCAAGGCCAACCTGCACCAGGGTGCAATCGGTGCCGGCATTGATTTGGTCACGGGCAAGACTCTCAGAGCCGTAATGAGCGCAAGCCAGGTCGAAATGCACCCAGATACCCGGCACAGCGTGGTCGGTTTCCTCATGCCGGAATGGGAGAACCTGCTGACAATTGCGGTGCGCTGCTATGAGGCCATTCCTTTGGGCTACATGGGCATTGACCTGGTCATCGACCAGGATCATGGACCGTTGGTTTTGGAAATGAACGCCCGCCCAGGGCTGGCCATTCAGATCGCAAATAATGACGGCCTGGGCCTCCGCCTGGCCGCCGTTGATCGTCTCGAAGCTCCGGAGTCTGGCTCGGTTGAGCAGCGCATGGAGACCGGTATCAGTCTCGCCCGCGACAACTGGGGACGAGGCTGATCGCCACTGAAATCAGGCGCGATCGAAGACTTCCCGATCCAGCTCGCCTTCGCTATCGGCCACCACCACCGTCACCATCGCATCGCCGGTTACATTGACCGCCGTTCGAGTCATATCCAGCAAGCGGTCAACGCCAAGAATGATGGCAATGCCCTCGGCCGGAAGACCCACTGAAGCCAGTACCCCGGCCAGCAGAATCAGGCCCACCCCGGGCACGCCGGCCGCACCAACCGAGGCCATGATGACCATCAGGATAATCATGAGGTACTGGGTTACGCCAAGCTCCACGCCGAAATACTGAGCGATAAAGGCCGCTGCGATGCCCTGCATGATCGCAGTCCCGTCCATGTTGATGGTCGCGCCCAGCGGAACGGTAAAGGAGGCAACCTTATTATCGGCTCCCAGCCGCTGCTCGACAGTTTTCAAAGTAACTGGAATCGTCGCCCCACTGGATGCCGTCGAGAAAGCGAAAGCCAGTACCGCTCGCATCTTGGAGAAAAACTTCAACGGGCTCAGTCCGGTGAATACCTTCAGGAGCAGGGAGTAAGTAAGCGCCGCGTGCAATATCAGCATGAACAGCACCAGCAGCACATATTTCAAGACGCCCACGAACGTACCCCAGCCGGTGGTTGCACCCAGAACCGCAATCAATGCGAACACGCCATAAGGGGCCAGCAGCATGACAAAGCCCACCAGACGCATGATGACCACGTTGAAATCCACGAAAAAACCACCGACTCGCTGACCAGGTTCTCCCGCAAGCGCTATCGAAAGCCCGATAAGAATCGCGAACACGATAATCGGCAACATGTCCCCGGAAGCCATGGCTGCGACCGGATTGCGCGGCACCATATCGATTAGCACTTGGGTAAACGACGGCTGCGCCGAAATTTCACGCTCCACGATCTCCGCTGGATTGGCACCCACGCCGGGCTCTACCAGTATTGCCGCCAACAGAGCCAATGAAATGGCAATACCGGTGGTCAGCATGTATAGACCGACCGCCTTGCCGCCGACCCGGCCAAGTTTCTTCGGATCACTGAGCGCACTCACCCCAGCAATCAGGGAAACGAAAACCAACGGCACCACCAGCATGCTCAGGAAACGAACGAAAATTTCCCCCACCACGCTGAGCAGGCCACTGATCAGAAAGGCATCGACCCCAGAGTGTTCAGCCAGGCCAGTCCAGTTAAGGACCAGGCCAAAAAGCAAGCCAAGTCCCATGGCCAGCAAAATGCGATTGGAGAGCTTTTGATGGTCGAAGTTGTCGGAGGTCATGGTTGTCCCGCAGGGCGATTGCAGCCCGCAGAGGGTAGCGCATGAGGCGGAAAAAGGGAAACTGAGGCAAGGATAAGGCCCAAGGTTCAAGGTTCAAG
>SKQI01000200.1 GCA_007119095.1 Wenzhouxiangella sp.
CGCAGGGCGCTGGAGCACAGCACCCATTCCGGCGTTGGCCGCTGGGCGGCCAGATAGCGGCCCATGCGCGGTGCGTCGCGCAAGCCGCGCTCGCCTAGCGGGCGGTCATGGTCGGCCAGGCGCGGCTGGTCCCAGCTGGACTTGGCGTGGCGAAGCAGCCAGACGGTCTTCATTGGTCGCGCCGGTAGCGGATCTGGCCGTCAAGTATGGTCAGCTCGACCTGCAGGTTCGGCAGCGCTTCCTCCGACACCGTCAGCGGGTTATCCGACAACACCACCAGGTCGGCCAGCTTGCCGGCGCTGATGCTGCCCAGCAGCTCTTCTTCAAAGACCGCGCGAGCGCAGTCCAGGGTGTAGGAACGCAGCGCCTCTTCGCGGGTCATCACCTGTTCTGGGAAGAACTGCTCGCCGTTAGCCATCAGCCGGGTGATCGACGCGGCCAGCGAGGCGATCGGCGAGAGCGGCTCCACCGGCGCATCGGTGCCGTTGCAAATGGTCGCGCCGGCGTCAAGCAGCGAGCGCCAGACATAAGCTTTGCGCTTGGCTCGCTCTTCGCCCAGGCGCTGCGGCACCCAGGGCCCGTCCGAGGTGGCGTGGATGCCCTGCATGGAGGCGATCACGCCGAGTTCGGCAAAGCGCGGTACCTCGTCAGGGTGCAGATTCTGGGCATGCTCGATGCGCCAGCGCAAATCGTCGTCGAGCTGCTGGGTGAGCACGTTTTCATAAACGTCCAGCGCTTCGCGATTGCCGCGGTCGCCGATCGCGTGCGTATTGAGCTGGAAGCCGTGGGCGACGGCCAGACGGGCCGTTTCAGCCAGTTCATTGGGCGGGGTCTGCGGCAGACCTGAGGTTTCGGGCTTGTCGGCATAGGGGCGCAGCAACCAGGCCCCGTGCGTGCCCAGGGCACCGTCGATCTGGCGCTTGATGGCGCGTACGGTCAGGAAATTATTGGCGTGGCCGACAAGGCGATAGTCCTGCAGCAGCCGGTTCATGTCGGCATTGGTTTCGCCACGCACGGCCACGTGCAGGCGAACCGGCAGCTCGCCGGCCTCGGCGATGGCGCGCAGCCGATCGATCTCGGCAAAGCTGGAGCCCTGATCGTGGAACGAGGTAATGCCGTGCCTCAGGGCCTCTTCTCCGGCCAACGCAACCTGGCGTTCGAACAGGGCCTGGCGTTCGTCCTCATCCAAGTCTTCTTCAGCCCGGGCCATGGCCTGGCGAACAGGCGTCTGTGCGGCCTGGCGCAGGAAGCCGGTCGGCTCGCCGTCGCCGTCGCGGACAATGGTGCCGCCGGTGGGGTCAGGGGTGTCGGCATCGATGCCGGCCGCTTCCAGGGCGCGGGCATTGGCAAAGCTGGCATGGCCCGAGGCATGAATCAGAACGACCGGGTTGTTGGGACTGACTTCACTCAAGGCGGCATGAGCCGGGACGCCGTCGAACAGCTCGGCATCAGTGTCTCCCCAGCGTTCCTGATGCCAGCCGCGGCCGCTGATCCAGTTTCCGGGTTCGGCGTCTTCGGCGCCAGCAGCCACTTTTTCGACGATTTGATCGAAGCTGGTGGTCTCGGTCAGATCCAGAATCATCTTCGCCTGGCCCAGGCCCAGGAAATGACCGTGGCCCTCAATGAAACCGGGCAGCAGGGTGCGCCCGTCCAGGTCGATCTGCTCGGTGAGCGAGCCGATCAGGTCTTCGATCTGGGCACGGTCGCCGACGGCGAAAATGCGATTGTCGCTGACCGCAACGGCCTCGACTTCCGGGTTATCCGGGTCCATGGTGATGATGGTGCCACCGAAGAACACCATGTCAGCGGCGATGGCGGGCTCTGGCGCGCGCTCAGGCTCGGGCGGCGGCGCAGGCTCCGACTCGGGCTCGGTGCAGGCGCTCAGGGCCAGCATGGCCAGGAGCAGGGATACGGTAAGGCAGGTGGAACGAATCATTGGCATGATATTTCAGTGGCGGTGAACCGTTATTCTAGCGCTTGACGATTCAAGGGCATGACCGTGAGCAAAAGCGACCCCGAGTTCCAGGCCCAAGTGTTGAAGCGTCTGGATCGTTTCAGCTACTGGACCGACAGCAACTTCAGGGTTCCGTTTACCCGGTTTCGCTTTGGGTTAAGCCCCGTGATCGGGCTCGTGCCGGTGATTGGCGATGCCTTTGATGCCATCTACAAAGCCAATACTCGCAATACCGAGTTGCTGCGCGGCTGGTTGCATGAGCAGCTGGACGAGCTGCCGAAAAAGCGCTTTCCCTGGTGGACCCTGGTCTGGCTGTCAGCGCTGTTGGCCCTGCTGGTGGGCCTGATCATCCTTATGGTGCTGTAGGACCGGCCCAGGGGGCGGTCTGATCGGCGATAAGGCTGGGCCTGGCTGGTTCGGTTTTTTGGAATTCCGCCAGGGCCTGCTCAATATCCAGGTACAGATCGCCGACCCAGTCGGGCAGGCCGCGCGGTGCGACCAGCGGCTGCCGGCGACCGTCGTACGGGCTGAGGATGACGTCGATGCTTTCCTCAGGCACTTTTGCCGCGAGGACGAACAGGGACTCGATGGCCGGATCGCCAATGGCCAGGCAGCCCTCGGAATAGTCCGAGCCGTGGATGAAGATGTTGTCGCCCAGGTCATAGCGGCCATCGTGCCTGCCCATCATCCGATCAAATTCATTCGGATAGTTGATCCGCATCGACAAATGGAAACGGCTGTTGGGGTTGAAGGCATCGACCCGGTAGATGCCTTCGGGCACCTGGTGGTCACCGCGGCGGCGCTTGGGGCCAGGCAGGCCGGAGGCATCGAGTACCTCGAAGCTGCGCAGAAACTGGGTGCCTGATTGGGTTCTGGTCCAGACTTCCAGCCGCCGCTCTGCTTTTAGCCCGATCAGGGTCAGGTTGGTGGGCGGGTAGGCCAGGCCCAGCTCTTGGAACTGCTGCTGCCAGTCAGGACTGATTTTCGGGCCGTAGCTAGCGAGCACCTGGCGCACGGTTCTGGCCTGGCTGGGCTGAGCGGACTGCAGGGGCGCGGCGGTCGGGGCATCGGGCCAGTTGGTATCGTGCAGGAAGTCGGCCGATGCGAAACCTGCCACCATGAGCATGATGAGTGCAGATATGGCCAGGGCGATGGCTCGCATGGCTGGATTGGTTTCACGGCGCATATTGATTGGCAAGCTTACTGCATCAGGTGTTGGGGTGTGGGGCTTCGACGGCACGTTGGTTCGGACTCAGGCGAGGGTGGTTGGCCTGATCACCTCGGAAATCGGGCTACACTCATGGCATTGGACAGGGAATGGCAGAGATGAACCAGAACCCGGAAAAATCCTCCAGCACGAATGCGGCGCGAAATCGACGGCGTGGCCTTTGGGTGACCTTGAGCCTGGCTGCTTTCACACTGCTGGCCCTGCTGGGCGCGCTGCTCTGGCGCGGGGGCGCTTCGCTGGGCTTCGTGGTCGCCTTCGTGGTGCTGCTGCCGGTTAGCCTGGCGTCGGCGATGGTGCAGTGGTGGCCGCTGGGGCGGGATGCCCGCGCGAGCTGCCGCAAGGTCTGGGTCCGTCATGCCATTGTCGCGCTTGGCGTTTCGCTGGGTCTTTGTGCTGCCCTGACCCTGGTGCTGGGCGTGGCCTGGTCGGGGAGCCGGGTCGGCAATATGCTGCTGGTTTCCGGCGTCGCCCTGCTACCGCCGGCAGCCCTGGTCGGTTTGCTTGCTGCGATTGGTTTTCGCGCCCGCGAGCCGGAAGCATTGCTGGCCAAGGGCGAGCGCGCCGAGATCTCACTTTCCGCGCACTGGACGGTTTTTGTCCTGCCGCTGCTGCTGATTGCCGCGGCGCTTGCTCTGGCCCTGGGACCATTCGGTACGCCGGGCCTGGCCACGGCCGCGGCGTTGTACCTTATCGGGCTGCCGGGCACGGCCGGGCAGGCCCTTGCCCGGTTTATCCACTCTGGGGCTGTGCTGGGTGAGCGGCGTTTGTACTTGAGCTACGGCTTGTTCTGGCAGAAAACTGCCCGCCTGGACAGGAGCAAGATTCAGGCAGTCGGGGTCAAGCGAAACGCCTGGACCCGGCTGCTGGGTCAGGGGAAGCTGAGTGTGGTGGATGATCGCGGTGAGTCAATTGTCGTGCCCGGCCTGCGCAGGCCTTACCGACTGGCTCGCCGGTTCGATGCCTGAAAGCAAGACTTCGACTGCATCTGACAGCAATTGTACGCAGTCACCACCTAGCTTGAAATCGAGCAGATCGTCGGCGCGGGTGCGGCCATCATTGATCGCGGCCACTGGCAGTCCCAGCTTCCGGGCCTGGCGCACGATCCGGTAGCCGGACATGACGACCAGAGATGAACCGATAACCAACACCGCGTCGCTGGACTCGATCGCCTGATTGACGGCCTGCAGGCGAGGGCCAGGCACGGTCTCGCCAAAAAACACCACGTCGGGCTTCAATGCACCACCGCAGGCTTCGCATGCAGCCACCTTGAATCCGGGGTAGGCGCTGGCATCCAGCTCGGCATCGCCATCAGGGTTGTAACCCAGCACTTCCGGCTGCCAATCGGGGTTCAGGTTTTCCATTCGGCGCTGCAGCAGGTCGCGTTCCAGGGCCAGTCCGCAGGCCTGGCAACTGACTGCAGCCAGTCTTCCGTGCAGTTCGATGACCCGCTTTGAACCCGCCGCCCGATGCAGACCATCGACGTTCTGGGTGATCAAGTGATGGATGCGTCCGGCCTGCTCCAATCGCGCCAGGGCACGATGGGCAGCATTCGGGTTGGCCTGCTGCATCAGCTGCCAACCGAAAAAACTGCGCGCCCAGTAGCGCCGACGAGTGATCTCGCAACGCATGAAATCCTGGAAAAGAATGGGGTCGCGCCGGAGCCACTGACCGCTGGCGTCTCGGTAGGCGGGTATGCCGGATCGGGTACTCAGCCCCGCCCCGCTCAGTACCAGCAGGCGCCGATGGCGATCAATGAAATCGATCAGATTTTCGAGTGTTCCGACTGGCGCGTCGTCATGGCGCGAAACGTCCAGGGTGGGAATTCGGATCAGGCGTGCTGCTGGCATCCAGGCAGTGTAGTCCCTGGTTCGTCAAGACTATCGATAATCCGTTAACTGGCCAGAAAGGCCAGGATGCCGAAGCCGAAAATGATCATCAATACGGCGAGGAATCCGAGCAGCAGGCCCAGGTAGCCCAGCACCAGGCCGGCAATGGCCAGGCCATCACCCTGCAGGCCGCCATGCGACTGCCGGATTTCGCTGCGACCCAGATGACCGGTAATGATGGCCACGATATTGCCGATGAACGGCATCAGCGTCCATCCCAGAATGCCAAAGCACAGGCTGACAATTGCCAAGGTGCTGGTTTGTGGTGGTTGATCCATTGTTCTGACTCCTCTTGCTGGCGCAGGTGGCGCCAAAACGGTTCATTCCTCTTCGTCCCAGCCATAGTCGAAGGTGATTTCTTCGTCGGCGGCGATAGCCCTTAGCGCGTACAGGTCAGTACCCCACCAGTCTGCATTGGGCTCGGTAGCATGGTTGAGAAAGCGCATTTCGTTGTTGCCGTTGATGCCTTCCCAACGCTGGCTGTCCTCGTTCCAGATCCAGAGCACATGCATGCCATCGCGTTGGGTGCTCGGTCCCTCATAAGTGCCGATGTAGTCATCCTTGGCGATCGGTTGACGAGCAAACAGTCCGCGCCCGTGAATGGGCGACTCGGAGACGTAGACAAGAGGGTTGTCGTTGTAACGGCGTCGGCTCATGCGGCAGGCAGCAACTTGTTGGTCGAAGGATCGTAACAGATTCCCTGATCGCTGCGCTTTCTCGGCAAACTGCGCATGGCCAGGTCGTCGCGCACGCTGGCAATGGCTTGCCCGTTCAGCGGATAAAGATTGACCTGGTGGCCGTCATCAACCAGGGTCCAGGCGACCAGGCCGCAGTCGTTGTGGAGGTGTTCGGTCAGGCTATCCCTGTGCGAACAGGGGCCACAGGCTTCGATCAGGCAGTGGAGCCGCTGGTCGTGGACCAGGCTGGATTCGATGTCCCGCCGGACACCGTGATTGTCAGCAAGCGCACTCAATGAACGGAACGCCCTTGTCCACAGGGCATAGGCATCTGGGTTACCCCCGTGCTGTTCAAAGCTGGCGAAATGAATGATCACTGTTTGTGAATCTGCCTGCCAGCGCGCTGTCAAGCCGCCAGGCAGTTCGAAGTCCCGGTTGCTGCCTTCGTCAGTCAATGCGTGTTCAACGACGGGCCAGAAGGCGCCGAGCCCGGCCGTATCCATCTGGACGTGCTGCAGTGCAATCAGATCAGTGGCGGTCAATAGCTGGGCGTGGGCGCTAGTCCAGCCGGTTGCTTGGGTCAGGCAGGCACGGGCCGGTGGATGCACGCCACCTTGCTCGAATAGCTTGTCTTCGAGGGAATCAACAATAGCCTGCGCCGTTTCCAGGGGCAGGGCCAGTAGTATTGGCATGATCAGGAATGAGCCGTCCGGTTTTCTGTCTGGTGGCCGCAGCCTGGCATCGGGCAGTTTGCCCTGGAAGGCGCCAATGGCCAGCAGGTTCCCCGCCACGCCGTGCTGCCGCATGACTGGTGCCGAGAGGTCAATCAGCGCCTGCCAACTTGATAGTCCGGGTTGTAACGCTTCAGCAGGCTCGAGCAGTGTGCCTCCAACCACCAGCAGGCCCTGACTGACAGCGGGTTCTATCCTGGCAAGATCAGCTGCGAGATTGGCAGCCATCTGCTCACAATGGGCTTTCTCAAGAACGCGGTGTCCTGATTCCGACGGATTGACTTCGATGCCCACGGCCAGGCGTATATGATGGATTTCCATAAGCTGTTTCAAAGAATAAGAAAATGACGGGAGTGCATGACATGGCGGGCTCCGGTATCAATCAGGCGATTCACTGGGCAATTCGAGCCTGGCCTGAGCTGGATAGCGAAACACTGTACTCAGTACTCGCGGCTCGCGCCGCAGTCTTCGTTGTTGAGCAGAACTGCCCCTATCAGGATCTCGATGGTCTCGACCCAGCGGGTATTCATATCATCGCAAGCGCGGATGATGGCGCTGTACTTGCCTACGGTCGCCTGTTGCCCGCCGGCGTTCGGTTCCGTGAGCCGTCGATCGGCCGGGTGTTGACGACATCGAGGGGTCGAGGCAAAGGTCTGGGGAAGGTGCTCATGCAGCGCTGCCTGGAACAGGCCAGGCAGCGATTCCGTGATCAGCCGATACGAATTTCGGCGCAACAGTATCTGGAGCGGTTCTACCAGGATCTGGGGTTTGTCACCGTCAGTGATCCGTACGACGAAGATGGTATACCGCACATTGAGATGCTGGCCGTTGAATCAGAACAGCGAAAACGGTGACCGGCCGCCACCGCCGCTGCGGCCGCCGCTGCGCCGACGGCGCATCCGGGCCAGCAGTGCCTGCTCGCGCGTTTTCAGGAAGTCAGAGCGGTTCAGTTCTGACGGATCAACTCCCTTGCGCTTGGCCGCGGTGCTGCGGTAAATCACGAAGTCGCGGTAGGCGTCGATTTCCGGCTTCAGCTCGCGGCAAAGCAGCTCAACCATGATGGCGTCATCAAGAAAGCCAAGGCCCGGGATGTTGTCGGGAATCAGGTCATCGGGATTGTTGAAATAGGCCAGCGCCGACAGGACACGCTTCTGGCCGACTTCCTGCATGCCCCAGCCTTCGTCCTCGAGCATGTCGATCAGAATCTGCAGTTGCTTGAGGCGGTCACGAATATAGTCGGTTTCGACTCGCTCATCGACTTCCTTCAGCAGCTTGTGGGCATTGTCGATGATGACTTCGCGCGGTTGTTGCTTGGTATTCTCCATGGCCTTGCGGGCCAGGTTGCGGAAGTGCTCGAGGTCTTTCTCGGTAAAGTCCAGGGTAACTCGCAGGCTCATGATCGGTTCCTTGCGTCAAATGATTTTTCGATAGCCTAACGTTTCAGGCGGCGACAATAAACAGGGCAATGCAGCTGCCAATGCCCACCAGCCAGCTCAGCGAGCGCAGCAGGTGGAGGTCGGCCAGGTAGCAGGTAGCGTAGGCAATGCGCGCTGCAATGAAGAGGATGGCAATGAAATCCACGGTATTCTGGGCAGCACCGGCAACATGGGCAATGATGACCGCGGCGGCAAAAAAAGGCAGTGCCTCGAAGCTGTTCTGCTGTGCCCACCAGGCCCGCTTGCGATAACCGCTGATGTGTTCATACCAGTCGCGCGGGCGGCGGTTGTTGAAACTTCGATCACCCGCCTTGGAAATGCCTGCCAGGATGAAAGGCATGATGGCAGCGATCAATACGCACCAGAAAGCAATTGTCACGGTACGAAATTCCTGTGGGAAAATCAAAGTCTACCTTACAATGCCGAATCTCGTCGTCCCCTTGAGCCCTCGAGATGAATGAAAACGTACCTGTGGATCCTCGCCTGCAAGGCTTTGTCGTAGTGACAGAGGTGGCCGAAGGCCAGGTGCTGGCAGAAGACATCTTCCAGGCCAAGTACCGTGCCGCAGCACCAGGTCATGGCCATCATATATTTGCCTTTTTGCGCCTGGGCGCTGGCTGGCAGGTAGGTTCCTACATCAATTATCTGCCGCACCGTGACGCCATGCTGGTTGGCGGTGCCTGCACCGACGGTACTGTTCTGGCCCAGTGCCCGGCGGCCCAACGCGACCTGCTGCGACAGGCGGGCGGCTTGATGCTGCAGACCGTTCGCTATGCCGAACATCGATTCTCCCGGCAGTCGGTAGGTACATTTGGCCATTGCGGAGACGCCCGGTCATGGTCGGTGCTGGCGCAATGCGGCTACCAGCGCCTCGATCACCCCTATCTGATCGTTCGGTGGAACCATCGCCTGGTCGCGGATGAAGAGGCCGCGCTGGTTGCCAGTGTCGCCGCGCTAGGCGAGTTCTGAAGCGCTCAGAGTGCCTGCAGCAGACTTTCCAGTTCTTCTGGGCTGGTCCAGTCGCGACCACACATGTAACGCGGCAGATACCAGGGGTCAGAGGCGACAGTGACCGGCTCCGGGTCGCAGGCCAGCGCCGCCTGCAGCCCCAGATCGGCGCCGAATCTAGGCAGGTACTCTCGTCTCAGGTAGTCACTGGCCTGACCGTAGGGGTAGGCCAGGAAGCTGGGGCGGCGGCCACTTCGCTGCTCTATGTAGTCGCTGGCCTGGTCGATTTCCGCCCGACATTCCGTGGCCGTGTCGATCCAGCGGAAGTCACCGCGACGATTGTCACGCTGCACGGTTTTCTGAAGCGAGCCATGGTTGTGGTCCCAGCTGTGGCTTTCGATGCTCAGCAACCCGCTTTGATTGGCAGCGGCCCACCAGTGATCAGGCCAGACATTCAGGCTCATGTAGTCGGTCCGGTCGAGCTCCGCCCGAGCGTCGGGGGAGGCGATCACGAATGCGGTCAGATGGGGCTGATGACGGCGATCAGTCGCCGGGTCTTCGCCGAAGGTTTTCAGGTGATGGAACAGGCTGCGCTGGGGGCCACAGGTAGGGTGATCGAAATCTTCGAAGTCCAGGATTGAACCATCATCGACGGTCAATACCACCGTTTTCGGTCGCAGCCTGCCTGCAGCAAGATCGGCCAGCGCCTGCTTCAGCGGGGCGATGGTCCAGCCAAGGCGATCAAGCAGGTAAAGATCGCTGGCGAAGGCCAGCGGGTCATTGCCGGCATAAGTGTTGTCCAGCACCTTGATCGAGTGCCAGGTCAGGATTGGGAAGGCGGCAGAGTGAGACATGATGCTATCCATCCCGGTTCATCAACGAAATCGATCCGGCTGGCCAGGCACCGGGTGCAGAAAACCGTTGGCTTCAGCCCGCAGGCGACCGCGCGGTGGGTCGAACACCAGTTCCAGCTGCCAGGCCAGGTTTGGGCGTTGTCGGTGGGTCAGAGCTTCAAGCAGTTGTCGGCTGCCCGGCTCCAGTTCGGTCTCCAGCATGATGACTTCGCGTCCCCGTGCCGGAACCGAAAGAAAGACCGGCGCCGGGTCGAGACTGGCTGCTTGTTGCTGGTCAAGCTGCAAACTCAAGCGGATCTCCTCCATCTCGAAGCGGCGATCATTGAGGTTTCGCACTGAAATATGCAGCGTTGCAAAGGATTCCTGCAGCTCGATGGTATCGAGCGCAATAAGCGGCGCTTCGCCGCTGACCTGGCGCGGACTGCCTTGGCAGCCGCACAGCAACAGGCACAAGCACAGCAGGAGAGCACAATTTTTGCCAGGCAGTCTGGAGATCAAGGGCTTATTCCTGTGACTTTGCTCACGACCGTTCATCATACTGGAGATCACCGGGATGATTGGAGTGCGCATGAATAGAATCGATTCGCCAGGCGCTACGGTTGCTCTCGTTCAGGGCGCCAGTCGAGGTATTGGGCTCGCTCTGACCCGGGCCCTGCTGGATGACTCGCGCTTTGATGTTGTCGTCGCATGTTGCCGAGATCCTGATGCGGCCGGTGAACTGACCGAATTGGCCGAGGCATCGGCAGGGCGACTCATCCTGCAGGCAGTCGATGTGACAAGCGAGGAAAGCGTGGTCGAGCTTGGCAAATCGCTTGATCAGCAGGGTCTGCGTTTATCGCTGGTCCTGAACGTGGCCGGTCTGTTGCACGATGGCGATGCGCTGCAACCCGAGAAACGTCTGGAAGACATTAAACTGTCGCAGTTGGAGCGGGTGTTTGCGGTCAATGCCCTTGGACCGGCGTTGATGTTGCGTGAGTTGCTGCCGCGTATGGCCAAAAGTCAGAGGGCGGTGTTTGCGGCGTTGTCGGCGCGGGTGGGGTCTATTGGCGACAATCGCCTCGGTGGCTGGTACGCATATCGGTCCAGCAAGGCGGCGCTCAATCAATTGCTGCGCACGGCGGCGATCGAGGCGCATCGTCGGTTCCGCAATGTCATCGTCGTTGCCTTGCACCCGGGGACGACCGATACTCGGCTGTCCGAACCCTTTCAGGGCAATGTGCCGCCTGACAAGCTGTTCAGCGCGGACTTCGTGGCCGAACGCCTGCTGTCGGTGGTCGCAGGGCTGGAAAACGACGATAGCGGTGGCTTTTTTGCCTGGGATGGCAAGCTGATCGAGTGGTAGGAGAGTAACGACTGTTGCTTTAGTAGATTGGAATGCTTGCAATATGTTTGAATAGACCCTAGAGTCTAAGCTATGCAAGCCTTGGCCGATCTGGAAATTTGGCGTATGGCCCGGGTTGCAACAATCGGCGTTCAAGGGGGAACGGGTGGCTTCAACGCCTCGACCGATTTTTTGGCTCCATCGCCAAAGGAGAAACGCCATGGTGAAATCACAACAATCACCGCAGACGGATTGGCTGGTTGCCGCCGTTCAGCGGATGCTCAAACCCATCGTCAAATTGCTGGTAGGTCGTATGGCCTGTCCGGTTGCCGTCGACCTGCTCAAGGAAGCCTACATCGAGGAGGCTACCCGGCAGTTGATTGATGTAGAGGGTCGCAAACGGGCGACCAAGTCGGCGCTGGCGCTGAAAACCGGCCTTGATACCCGGGTGATCGCGGCGCTGGAGGCAAAACCGCGCAGCGAAACTGTCACGGTGGCGGACATGACGCCGGAGGCCTCCGTGCTGCATGCCTGGTCTACCGACAAGGCATTTGTCGATCCTAAATCCGGTCAGCCCCGGGTTTTGCATATCTACGGGCGTCGCGGTACTTTCCAGAATCTGATCATGCGTTACGCTGGCCGGAATGTCACCTGCCCAACTGTGCTGGCTAGCCTCAGTGCCGGCGGTAACATCGAAATGCTGAATGACGATCAGGTGCGCATGCTGAGCCCGCATTTTGACTCCACCAGCCAACAACAGAAATCGGCCATCGAGACTGGCAGCCTGGCCCTGGAACACGTCGGCCGCAACGCGGTTCACAACTTCAGCGATGAGGTGGATGACAAATCTTCGTGGCCACAACAAACCAGGCTGGGTCGCAACCTTTCGCCGGCTCGGTTGGCCGAGTTGCGGAAGACGCTGGATCGACTCCTCTCGTCCCAGGCCGATGCCGTCGAGACTGCGCTGCAGTCAGTTGCCAAGACGCAGGCCGAGGATGATGAAGGTCGCAGTGCAGGCGTGTGTGCGTTTTATTGGGAAGAACCCGATCAGCCTCGCTGAGGCCTACCAGCCCATGCAGCGCTCCAGGCGGCGGGGGACAGCATCCGGCAATGTAAGCCAGAAGTGCGTATGTTGGGCAGCGGTGGCGCAGGCATGGTTGGGAAGGATGCGCAACCGTCGTCCGACGGGAAAATCAGCGAGATCAACCTTGCCGCCGTCGGCTTGGCTAACGATGCCATGTTCCTGGTTGGTCGCGCGGACGATCAGCTCGCCCAGGTCGCCGCCATGCAGGTCTCTGACCAGTCCATAACCACGATCACGACGCTGGCTGGCGGTGCCGCGATCACGCGACAAGGCCATCCAGCCGGCATCGACCAGGACTTCGCCGGTGGCCGGGCGGTGGCCGATGACCTCGGTCATTACTGAAAGGGCGATATCAGATTCACTGCACACGCCCAGCCCGGCCATGACCAGATCCTGAAAAACGTAGACACCGGCTCGAACTTCCGTCACACCCGCCAGTGCTGTCGCTCTCAGCGCGGTTGGCGTCGAGCCAATGCTGACCTCGGGACATGCCAGCCCCAGGGAACGCAGACGCTCGGCCGCCGTCACCGCCGAGCGCCGTTCCGTTTCTGCCATATCAATAATGGCTTGTTGGCTGCAGCAGGCGTAGGAGCCGCCTGCATGCACCATGATGCCGGCAACCTCGACGCCGCCGGCATCCAGTTTCAGCGCCGTGTCGGGCAATGTCGCGGCATCTGCCTTGAATCCGGCGCGGGCCCCGTCGGCGTCAATTTCCAGCAGCACCCGATAGCGGCAGCCGTGTTGTCTGGCGGCTTTGACCACGGCCTCAGCGGTGGCTTCCTGGTCGAGAATGATGCTGATATTCATCCCCGCCTCCAAACGTTGAGCCACGGCCGTCAGCTTGCCGGGTGCAATGCCGACCGCATAGAGCAGATCCTGAATGCCGTGGCTGAAAAAATAGTCTGCCTCGGCAAGGGTGGATACAGTCACGCCGCCCGGATGGCCGGCGAGCATGGCCTGGGCAATCTCGATGTTCTTGCAGGTTTTCAGATGGGGTCTTAGCGGTACGTCCAAACGCCCAAGCTGCGCGTTCATCGCCTGGATATTGGCCTGCATTTTCTCAGCATCAACGAGGAGGCAAGGGGTAGGCAGCCCGGATAGGGAATCGGTCAACATCAGATCTTTCAACGTGGTGTTGGGATAAAGGTTAGTGTACTGGGTGAATCCATGATGGTCATTTAGGCTTGGGGTAGTTTGACTGATGAACGTAAACAGCCAGCTGGAGCAACTCGTGGAGAAGGCCCTGGAAAAGGTCGGGCCGCATATTGTGCTTGGGCTTCCGCTGGGGCTTGGCAAGCCCAATCGACTGGTCAATGCCTTCTATGAGCGGGCCAAGGCTGATGCCGACGTGCGACTGGATATCGTCACCGCCCTGAGTCTGGATATCCCGCAGCCTGGTCACTGGCTGGAAGCACGCCTGATGGGCCCCATCATTGAGCGTCAGTTCGGCCAGGATTATCCGCGTCTGGCCTACCAGGTTGATCTTGGCGACAACGGTTTACCGGACAATGTGACCCTGACCGAATTCTATTTCCAGTCCGGGGCCGCGCTGGGCAAGCCTTTGCTGCAACGCCGATACATCTCTTCGAATTACACCCATGTGGCGCGTGACCTGGTGGACCGGGGGATCAATGTCACCGCCCAGCTCGTCGCCGGACCGGATCGGGACGGTCAGTACAGCCTGTCCTGCAACCCGGATGTCAGTCTTGACCTGATGCGCCTGCTCAAGGCGCTGCCTGAGCGCAAGGTCATGAGCTTCGCCCAGGTTCATCCGGAACTGCCGTTCATGCATGGCGATGCGCTCGTAGCGCCCGAGTTTTTTGATCAGATCATCGAGCAGAATCCCGATCAGCCGTTATTTGGCCTGCCGCCCATGCCGGTGTCGCTGCAGGATCATGCCGTGGGCTTTCATGCCAGCCGCCTGGTGGCAGATGGCGGGACGCTGCAGATCGGCATTGGCTCGCTCAGTGATGCGCTGGTTCACAGCCTGATCCTTCGGCATCAGCGCCCCGACGAACATCGCCAGTTTCGTGACCGGCTAACCATGAAGCCATGCAGTCTCGAGGCCGAGGGCACGTTCGATGAGGGTTTGTACGGTGCCAGCGAGATGTTCATGGATGGCTTCATGCATCTGTACCAGGCCGGCATCCTCAAGCGCGAGGTCTTTGATGATCTTGAGCTGCAGCAGCGCTCCAATGCTGGTGAGACCCTGGCCGAAAGCGGCAGCGGCGCGTTGATGGACGGCGGCTTTTTTCTTGGCAGCAGCGCGTTTTATCAGTTCTTGCGCGAGCTTGATGACCAGGAACGACCGCGCTTCCGAATGCATGGCGTGGGCCGGATCAACCAGCTCTACGGCGGTTCCGAGGCGCTGGAGATTGCCCAACGACGTCATGCCCGTTTCATCAATACCTGCATGATGGTGACGGCGACGGGTGCGGCGGTTTCCGATGGCCTGGCTGATCACCAGCTGGTTTCTGGCGTTGGTGGGCAATACAACTTTGTGGCCATGGCGCATGCGATGGCAGACGGTCGCTCGGCCCTGATGCTGCGCGCCGCGCGCGGCAGCGGTGATGATCGGCGCTCCAATATTGTCTGGGAATATCCGCACGTGACGATACCGCGTCACTTGCGAGACCTGGTCGTCACCGAGTACGGCATCGCCGATTTGCGCGGCAAGACAGACGAAGAATGCATCCAGGCGCTGGTCTGCATCATGGAAGCGCCGTTTCAGGACGAGCTGGTTGAACGTGCCAAAAGCGCCGGCAAGCTCGCCCGGTCGTGGCAGGTGCCTGACAACGCTCGGGCCAACACGCCCGAGGCGTTGCGCGCGCATTTTCAGGCTGAACGCGATCGCTTCCCCAATTACCCCTACGGAAGCGATTTCACCGAGATCGAGCAACGCCTGATCCCGGCATTGAAACGACTCAAGGACTTGAGCGCCAGCAAACCCCGGCTGCTGCGCGCCGCTTTTTCCGGCCGGCCCGCTGAGCATCCGAAGGCGCTGGCCCGTCTGGGCCTGGACAAGCCCGCCAATCTGAAGGAGCGGCTTTACGCTCGCTTGGTCGCCGCGGTGCTCTGATACCAGTTGGCAATGGCCTTGGCGCCGGCTGCGGTCTCCTGCATCCAGCTGTAGTGATCGGCCTTGTCGCCGGGATGCGCCGGGGTGACGGTGACCACACTGTGGTCGCAGCTCGGCATGGTGCCTATTAGCCATTGCAGGGAATCCTGCGGTACGAACCAGTCCCTGGACAGGCGCAGGCCCAGCACTGGAAGTTTGAGTTCGGCCAGTGCCGATTGCAGGTCGAAATCCATGTCGGGTAGGGCATAGGAGCCAGTGCGACCGGTGCGGCACCAGTCGCCAATCACTCGGCGCGCTTCGCGCCCGGCAAAACCCAACTGCCGACCCGGATAGTGACCAACCAACGCAGCTACCATCGGCATGAATGAAAACACCCCGCGCAGCACCCAGCGCTGGTGCAACGGGAAGCTGCGCCAATAGGGCGCGCCACCGGCAACGATGACCAGGCCGGCCGCTGATCGCGGCTGTCTGGCCGCGACCAGGCAGGCCAGCTGCGAACCCAGGCTGTGCCCTCCCAAAAGCAAGCGCTCACCGCCGCTGTGCTCGTCAAGCGCATCCAGCGCCGCCAGCAGATCCAGCTCGATCAATTCCCGGTAGCCCCAGTCCACGCCGCGCCCGGCGCGCAGGCTGGAAGCACCGAGGCCACGCCATTCATGAATGAAGGTCTCGATGCCGTGCCAGGCCAGGCTTTTGGCAAAGCCGATGTACTGGCGCGCTGTCATGCCCATGCCGGGCAGGAACAACAATCTGCCGCGGCGATGTTCGGCCGGCACATGAATCAGGTCGAAGCGATGTTGGTCGGCCGTGATGACCGGGATGACGGGTTGCTGGTGAGGCATGGGGTGGTGGGCTGGGCTTGATCGGTGCGAGTGGAATGCGACCGCGCATGGTAGCGGATTGAGGGTAAGAAAATGAATGCTGGGCTTCGTTTTGGTTTGGGTCGCCGCCCTGGGGCGGTGAGTTTCGCTTCAGTTCGACGCGGTGGCGAGGCCTTCCGCGAAACTCCCCACCCCAGGGCGGCTTGCGGAGCTTGGTCTCAAAGAAGCCGCAAGCTTCTGCTGACGCGCGGAGCCAACAGGGAAGGCAGACGAGAACTTGGAAGGACCACCAAAATGACGAGGCCGAACTGCATTGGAGTATGTCGTGACTGGGCATTCAAAAACGACTGACTCGGAAAGTATGCGAGCGATGGTGTTGCGCCAGACCCGGGCGCTCGAGCGGGCCTCGCGGCCGCTGGAGGCGCTGGATTGGCCGCGACCAGTTCCCAGGGCGGACGAGGTGCTGATCAAGGTTCAGGTCTGC
>SKQI01000228.1 GCA_007119095.1 Wenzhouxiangella sp.
GCGTAGTCTCGGACAATCTCCAGGCCATGGAGGCTGCCGGCATCGATGTCGTGATCACAGACCTGAGCCGCTTGCGTGATTCCAATCCGACCTGGTCCGGACTGTGGCGGCTGTGTTGTCGTTGGCTGGGCAACTCCCCTGGCGGCTGGCTGCCGAACCCGGTTGGCAACGATGCGGTCAGTCTTCGGACCTGGCTGGCTTTGGCCAACTTCAAGGCAAACCACCGCAAGGTTCTGATCGCCGACCAGGATGGTGGCTGGACCGGGCTGGTGACCTCGGCCAACCCGCACGATGCCTCCAGCGCGCATGGCAACAGCGCCCTGGTCTTTCGCGGTGCGGCCGTGGCTGATCTGGTCGACAGCGAGCGGGCGATACTGGCTTTTTCAGCCCCTGGCCTTCATCTGCCTGCGCTGGAGTTTCAAGCTTTCGACTCACCGCCCGAGGACGGTCTTCGGGTACTGACCGAGGCGGCCATACGCGATGCCGTGCTTGAGCGACTGGTGGCAGCCGGCCCCGGCTCCGAGGTCGATCTGGCGATGTTCTATCTGTCCCACCGGGCCATTATCGAGGCACTGCTTGCTGCCCACCGGCGCGGCGCCCGGGTCCGGGTGCTGCTCGATCCCAATGAACATGCCTTCGGGCGCGAGAAAAACGGCGTGCCGAACCGCCCCGTGGCGGCTGAACTGACCCGGGCCGGTGTCGCCGTTCGCTGGTGCCGAACCACCGGCGAACAGTGCCACAGCAAGCAACTGATGATCCGCCAGCCCGACGGCAGCGCGATCACTATCATGGGCTCAGCCAACTATACCCGCCGCAACCTGGACAATTTCAACCCTGAAAGCAATGCCGAACTGAGCGGCCCGATCGATTTACCGGCGCAGGCGGAGGCCCAGGCCTGGTTCCAGCGACGCTGGTCCAACGAAGACGGGCGTTCCTACAGCCTGGACTATGCAGATTACGCCGACGAGCGGCGCTGGCGCTACTGGCAGTACCGGATCATGGAACGAACCGGGCTGTCGACCTTCTGATCATCGTTGCGGTCACGGGGCACGCCCGATATGGGCTCATATATCCTGGAGTTGGCGCGTTGTCTGAATCAGCTCCATCTTCTCATGCGTTTCCAGCTCGGCCAGGTTTGAGAACACCGCTTGCACCTCATCCACAACTGCCTGATCGCGCAGATTGCCGTACAGGCTGATGATCTGGTCATGGAATTGCATCACCGTTTCGATCAGTTCATCCACCCCGTCGGCATCAGCCAGCGCTTTGGCTGAAAGCGCTGACAGTTCCATTTCAGGCGAACGGTCAAACCAGGTCGCCAGCACCCGATCTGCCGCATCGCCCTTGAATGACTGGATCGCCTGTTTCAGACTGGCCTGATGGTCGGCGAGGTAATCGAGCACCAGGCTCAGGCGCTGTCGGTCCTGAGTCTCTGCGGCCTGCCTGGCCTGCTCGGCTATCCGGGCATGAAGCTCGGCGGCCTGATCAAGAATTTCCTGCACGGTCTTGTAGCGCATTGATAGCATGGTAGATGAACTGGCTTTCAGGGTAACCGAGCAGCTCAATCAATCCAGAACTTCTTTAGGAGACAATGACCGATGCAGACCCGAAAAGTGGATGTGGCCATCATCGGCGGCGGCACGGCCGGCATGGTGGCCTGGCGCCAGGCACGCAAACATACAGATAGCGTGCTGCTGATCGAGGCCGAACGCTTCGGTACCACCTGCGCCCGGGTTGGCTGCATGCCGAGCAAGCTGTTGATTGCGGCGGCCGAAGCCAACCATCAGGCTGCCCACGCGCGGCGCTTCGGGATCGAGACCGAAAAGGTTCGAGTCAACGGCCGGGCGGTCATGGCCCGGGTTCGGCGTCACCGCGACCGCTTTGTCGACGGGGTGCTGAATAGCATCGAGAAGATTCCTGATCAAAACCGCCTCATCGGCCGGGCCCGGTTTCTAGAGCGTCACTTGCTGGATATAGAAGGCCATGGCCAGCTGCATGCCGAGCGTATCGTGCTCGCAACCGGCTCCCACAGCCATATCCCGGCGCCGCTGAAAGCAGCTGGTTCGCGCCTGATCACCAGCGATGCCGTGTTCGAATGGGAGGACCTGCCTGAATCGGTCGCGGTGTTTGGTCCGGGCGTGATAGGCCTGGAGCTGGGGCAGGCCCTGGCGCGGCTGGGAGTAAGACTCAAAATGTTCGGAATGGGCGGCGGCCTGGGCGGCATTCAGGATCCCGAAATCCGCAAGCTGGCCCTGCAGCAGTTCAACCAGGAATTTCCGCTGAATCCAGACGCCCGGGTACACGAAATTTCCGAAACCGACAGCGGCGTCAGGATCAGCTTCGACGATGCCGACGGCGACGAGGCCAGCGAACAGTTCGACTGGTTGCTGGCCGCCACCGGCCGCCGGCCGAACCTGAATGGACTGGGGTTGGACAACACCGGCCTTGAGCTGGATGAGCGCGGCGTGCCAGTTTTTGACCGCTATACGCTGCAGTGCGGCAAAACGCCGATCTTCATTGCCGGCGACGTCAACAACGAGCGGCCCCTGCTGCACGAGGCTGCCGACGAGGGCCGAATCGCAGGCGCCAACGCCGGGCGCTGGCCGGATCTGCGAACCGGGCTGCGACGCGCGCCGATCAGCGTGGTGTTCAGCGAGCCCCAGATCGCCATGGTGGGGCTGGACATCCAGCAGGTTGACGAGCGTTGTCGCGGTTGCTTTGCTGTCGGCTCAGTCAGTTTCGCCAACCAGGGCCGCAGCCGGGTGATGGGACGGGCGCGCGGTTTGCTGCGAGTCTATGGCGAGCACGGCAGCGGCCTGTTCATGGGGGCCGAGATGTTCGGGCCGGCCGCAGAACATATTGCCCATTTGCTCGCCTGGGCGGTCCAGAATCGGATGACCGTCAGCAAGATGCTGGACATGCCCTACTACCATCCGGTGATCGAGGAAGGCTTGCGCACCGCCCTGCAAGACCTCAACCACAAGCTAAAGGCCGGCCCGGAGCGGCCGGGCGACTGCATGGACTGCGGGCCCGGCACCTGAACCACGCCGGGGCAGCAGACCGATCGGCCCACCCAGGTCGCGGTCAAGCGTTTGTCTGTTTCGGAGGCGTCATTGACGGGCCGTGCCGAAACGGCGTGGCCTGGTCCGGATCGTACAGCACGGCCTGATTGCGGCCGGCCTTCTTGGCCTGGTAAAGGGCCTGGTCGGCCATCCGCAGCACATCCGAGACCGAGCACTTCGAGGACACCGCCGAGACCACGCCGATGCTGATCGTCACCGGCATGATCTGACCCGAGTACTCGAAGGGATGATTGCGAAAGCTCTGAACGATGCGCCGGCCCAGCGCCAGGCCATCACTGGCCTGCGCACCGCCCGTCACGATCACGAACTCATCGCCACCCAGTCGGCACAGCACGTCGCCTTCAGCGAGATGACGCTGACAGCGCTTGACCAGCTCGCGCAGAATCAGGTCGCCGGCGGCATGGCCATAGTGGTCATTGGTTTCCTTGAATCGATCCAGATCCAGGATCAGCACTGAGCGATTGAACTCGCCGCCACGCACGTCATTCAGCGAATTTTCCAGGAAAGTCTGCAGGAAGCGGCGATTGTAGGCGTCGGTCAAGGGATCGAGGTTGGCCAGGCGAGCGGCGCGGTTCTGCTCGCGCAGGGCCACAGCATGGCGCTCGTACAACTGCCGGACCCGGTAAGCCAGGCCCAGACCCAGGATGCTGGCTTCAAGCACGGCACCGAAATACATCAGGTACTCCAGGACCAGGTTGCGCTCGGTCAGATCCAGCGTCAGCAGGGTACGGCCAAACCCGCTGAGGATGAACAAACCCCATGCGGCCAGAAAAATGTAGCCCTCGATAGAGCCCCGCCGACCGGCCAGATAGCCGGCAAGTATCAACAGCAGAAACACCAGGACGTTGCCCAGCTGGGTGCCGATGGCCAGGAAGGGAAACAGCGCCGAGGGGCTGAACCACTGGGCGATGGCCAACGCCATCACCAGGCCAACTGCCCAGCCTTTGGCCTTCAATAGCCCGGGGACCAGCCGCTTGGCATCGACGAAAGCGCGAAAGAACAGGAAAATGGTCAGCGCCATCACCGCCATCATCAGCACGTTCAAGCGCGCAACCCAGGGTTGAGCGAATTCCGGCAGCAGGTAGTTCTGGATCAGACCTGAATCGATACCCAGTAGCAGCAGCACGCTGGTCATGGCCATGACGTAGTACAGATGTCCTGGTTGGCGCAAGTTCAGGTAGAGGACGAAATTGTGAAAGATCAGGGCGATGAGAATGCCGAATATCAGCCCGAACAGCAGGTAGGTGCGGGCCTTGGTCTCGGCAAACCCGGCCGCATCCTCCAGGGCCATTTCCAGCGGCTGCAGGCTGCCCTGAAATAGATCCACGTAGACAAGAATCGGCGTTGTCTCACCCGGCTCGAGCTGGATGTCGAACACGAACTCCCGGCCAACGGTGGCTGCTTCCACCGCGCCCAGCGCCCGGGCAGAGCGCCGGACCAGGCGGCCATCGGCGTCCGGGGCATACAAGTCAAACTCGGTGAAAAATCGGCGCGAG
Organism: Wenzhouxiangella sp.; assembly: GCA_007119095.1. Taxonomy (GTDB): domain Bacteria; phylum Pseudomonadota; class Gammaproteobacteria; order Xanthomonadales; family Wenzhouxiangellaceae; genus Wenzhouxiangella. The sequence continues at coordinate 4,580 of SKQI01000228.1, forward strand.
ACGCGCAGCACATAGCGCCCGTCAGATTCCGCCGGGGCGTGCAGATTCAGGCGCAGCCAATTCGCGGGGGCTTCGCGGTTCAGGCGTGGATCAAAGGCTTCAAAACCGCCTCCATCGCGCAGCAGGATCTCCGGTCGCAGCCGACGCTGCGGGTCGGCTTGCACCAGGCTCTGGGTCTTGAGATCAGCGACGATGCCGCGAACCGGCAGCTCCAGCGCGGCCTGCTCGGCCACCGCTGACCCAGCCAGTCCGATCAGGGTGGCAATCAGAACAAGCGCTTGAAAAGACGACGACAGCCAGCGGCACCTCCCATGCATACGTTCGTCTCGTCCCTAAGAGAATCCGCAAGGTTACTTTCCGGAACTCCCGAAGTAAACCGTAATGCCGGATCAGGGTTCAAGTAATTCGGCGA
>SKQI01000176.1 GCA_007119095.1 Wenzhouxiangella sp.
CAACCGCCAAAGATGAACATGCGCATCACGGCCATGCTCATGACCATCGTCGCCACCACCACCATCACCAGCACCAGCATCATCACGGCATGGAAGGGATGGCCACGATCGAGCAGATGGAAGAGCTGGCCGCATCCAGCGGCGCGGACTTCGACCGCCTGTTCCTGGCCCTGATGATTGAACACCATCGCGGCGCCCTGGTGATGGTTGAAGACCTGCTTGAGCAGCCGGGCTCCGCCCAGGATCCCGCTCTGTATGAATTCGTTACCGACGTCAAGAACGACCAGGCTGCGGAAATTGATCGAATGACAATCAAACTGGCCGGCTACAGTCCCGATCCCCGCGTTGGTCTGGCCGCAGGCTTCCGCGATGCCGAAGAAGCGATCTGGAACCTGCGCCTGACCAATGCCCTGCCCAAGCCGGATGGCTTCTTCGACCCGGACAACCCCGCCGCCCTGCCGCAGGCGCGCCTGCGCGAACTGGCTGGCGAGGAAGATGACCAGGACGAAAGCAACGGCGAAGATTCGGGGGCTGACCGCAGTCGCCCGGCGCTGCTGGATTTTGCCAATACCGACTTGGCCTTTGCCGGCGACCTGATGGCCGTGGGCAGCTACCACGGATTCAAGCTCTACGACATTACCGACCGTGACCAGCCCAAACTGCTGTCGGCCGTGGTCTGCCCGGGCGGCCAGGGCGATGTGTCCATCGTCGGCGATCTGCTGATTCTGTCGGTAGAGCAGAACCGCGGCCGGGTGGATTGCGGACTGAAGGGTGTGGCCGACAAGGTCAGCGAGGAGCGTTTCCGGGGTTTGAGGATTTTCGATATCAGCGACCGCAGCTTGCCGGTACAGGTCGGCCAGGTCCAGACCTGCCGCGGTTCGCACACCCACACGGTTGCCGCCGGTCCGGATGAACAGGGCCGCCTGATCGTCTACAACTCGGGCATTTCCTTCGTCCGCGACGAGGACGAGCTGGAAGGCTGCATCGACGAGTCCCCGTGGCGCGACGATGGCACGGCGCTGTTCCGCATCGATGTGATCGAAATTCCGGTCGACCGCCCGCACGAGGCGCGAATCATCCACAGCCCGGCGGTCTTTGCCGATCCGGACACCGGCATCCTGGCCGGCCTCTGGGAGCGCGGCGACCACGGCCCCGGCACCCAGACCAGCAACGAAACCAATCACTGCCATGACATCACCGTATTTCCCGAGCTGAACCTGGCCGCCGGCGCCTGCTCGGGCAACGGTATCCTGTTCGACATTTCCGATCCGGTCAACCCTGAGCGCATTGATGCGGTGGTCGACCCCGGCTTTGCCTACTGGCATTCGGCCACCTTCAACAACGACGGCAGTACGGTGATCTTCACCGATGAATGGGGCGGCGGCACGCGACCGCGCTGCCGGGCGTCCGACCCGCTCAACTGGGGTGCGAATGCCATTTACGACATCGTCGACAACCGCCTGATTTTTCGCAGCTACTACAAGATGCCGGCACCGCAGACCGAGCAGGAAAACTGTGTCGCCCACAACGGCTCGCTGGTTCCTGTGCCGGGCCGCGACATCATGGTCCAGGCCTGGTACCAGGGCGGCATTTCGGTGTTTGATTTCACCGATTCGGCCAACCCGGTCGAGATCGCGTTTTTCGACCGCGGTCCGATTGACGCCGAGGCCCTGGTCACCGGCGGCTACTGGTCAGCGTACTGGTATGACGGTCGCATTTACGGCACTGAAATTGTGCGCGGCCTGGACGTGCTGGCGCTGGAAGCCAGCGATTACCTGACCGACAACGAAATTGCCGCCGCCCTGCTGGCCGGGGCCGATCATGAGTTCAACCCGCAGCAGCAGTTTCAGGTGGACTGGCCGGCCAGCCCGACCGTGGCGCGCGCCTATATCGACCAGCTGGATCGTGGCGGCAACCTGGCCCAGAACGACCGTGAGCGAATCCTGGCTGTGCTTGAACAGATCGAAAACGGTGAAGGTGCCGAGTCTGGAGCGCTGGCTGAATTGGCAGAGAGCATGGCCGACCTGGCCCGCTCGCGAAGCGGAGCAACGGCCAATCGGCTGAACGCCCTGGCAGAGGTGCTGGATCAGCTTGCTGGCGGCTGAACCTTACAAACTGAAGTCGGGCGTCTGCATGGGCTGCTGGATGAAGTTGCCCTGCAGTAGATCGGCCTTGCTGGTCCACAGGCGGCTCATGGTCTCGGCATCCTCGACCATGGGCACGATAACCTGTGCATCGGCCCTGTGGGCCTGGGCAACCAGGGCGTTGAATATCTCGGTCCAATCGTGGTCGCCAACCATGCGCTGGGCAAAGTCCGGCGCCAGCTTGAAGTAGTCTGCCGGCACATGCTTCAGAATGTCCACAGGGCGGGCCTGGTCGCTGATGCCGCTGATGGAAATGCCCAGGCCAAGCTCGCGCAATCGCGCCAGCAGCGTTTTCGCCGTCTTGAGCTGGCTCATGACATCGTCCCGGGAGAACTCGAACACCAGCAGACGTTGTTCCCTGGCCAGCGGCTGGAGGCGGCCGGCCAGGCTTTCATAGCGCACCTTGTCGTGCAGTGATGCGCTGGACTGGCTGACGAACAGCCGGTTTTGACGATTTTGCGCCAACTGTTCGTCCAGTACTTTGACCGCCCGCACGCTCATCCACAGATCCAGCTCACGGATTTTGTCATTGCGTTCGGCAAGGGGAACGAATCGTGCCGCCGGAATCAGCTGGTCATCATCCGTCAACAGTCTCGGCAACAGTTGATAGTGGGCTGTATCGCTATCGGCAATGCTGACGGCCGGCTGAAACAGCACCTGGATACTGTTTCGCTGCAGCGCGGCTTTCAGCAGCCCCAGCAGCGCCCGTTCATCCTGGTCTGATGCATCGCCAGACACCCGGGGCCGGTAAGAAAGCCAGCGTCTACCGCCGTCAGCACTCGCTTTCTCAGCAGCGCGAAGCGCGCCGATCAACATGGTTTCGGCATCGTTGACGCACAAATCAAAAGCGCACATGCCGATGCTGGCGCTGATCGGGATACCTCGTCCGCCCACCTCGAACGCGTTGCCTGCGATGCTTTCGCACAGGCTCTCGGCCAATTTCTCCAGCGGCTGGTCGTTGCAGCTGGTGACCAGCACAACCAGGCTGAACTCACTATAACGGGCGGCCATATCGTTCTCGCCAAGCCGCTCGGTCAACAGGGCGGAGAGCTGCCGCAACAGTTGCGAAGTGCCGGCGATACCGATTCTTTCGCGCAACGCGGCGGCGTTATCGACGGTGACGACCAGAACGCCGCCTGGCGATGTTTCCGGGCTGGCCGCTGCTGACTGCAGGGCCTCTCCAAGCTGGGCCTGAAGATGGTTGATACTGTGCAGCCCGGTCGATTGATCGTAACGTGGCACGGAAGCCAGGTCGTCGTGAAAGGCCGCGTCCGGGCTGTCGGCGGCGACGAACTTGAGAACCGAGCGCCCCAGTCGAATACGGTCGCCGTCGGCAAGCTCCTGACGAGTCACCACTTTGTCGTTGACCCGGGTATGGTTGGTGGAATTGAGGTCCTCCACGGCAAAGCCTGTTTCCGTGGCCACGATCTTGCAGTGCTGACGGGAAACGCCGGCTGCAGAAAGCTCGATGTCGCAATCGGGAGAGCGCCCAATCACGATATCCTTGTCGAGCACGAACTGGCGGCCCAACTCGGGCCCTGCCACCGATACCAGGCGCGCGGATTTCGCTTTATTATCGGTGGTGATCTCTCCGCTCGAGATGATCAGCGTGCTGTTTTCCTGCGATTTGCGCTCTTTGCTCATGACGCCAAGGATAAGGCTTTTTTCGTTGACAGATTCAATGTGGCTTGGTCTGACGTCTGAAATCTTCAGACTGAGCGATGGTGATCCGGTCTCGCCCGGCCTGTTTGCCGCGGTACATCGCCCGGTCGGCTGCCAGCACGGTCTGGTCCAGGTCGATACCGACCCCGGCTACGCCGAAGGTCATCTGGATGTTCTGCGGTCCGGCGGACGTATCCATCGGCTCACGATGTAGCGACTGACGGATGCGTTCCAGGGCCGAGGCTGCCTCCTGCTGATCAATGCCTGACAGCAGGCAGACGAACTCCTCGCCGCCCCAGCGACAGACCAGATCGTCGCCCCGCAGCAGATCTCGGAGACGTTGCGCAACCTGCTTCAATATCTGATCGCCAACGGGGTGGCCATGGGTGTCATTCAAGCGCTTGAAGTGATCAATATCGGCGAGGACGATGGTCAGCGGCTGAGTGGTCTTTTTCGCCTTCTCTATTTCCTGCTCGGCTGCGACAGTAAACGCTCGGCGATTCAGCAGACCAGTCAGCGTGTCCTGTGCGGCCAGTCGGCCCACTTCTTCAACGGCGACCTCCAGGGCGTCGTTGCGATCGCTGAGTGCCTGTTCCAGCGTGGCCTGGCGATGAGCGCTGCGCATGATGATCAGGGTCAGTACAGTGACCATTACAAGACCGGCCCCCAAGGCCAGCAGCCAGGTGTTGCGCTGGCGTAGCTGGTTGACCTGCAGCTCGCTTTGCAACTGCAGCACCTCGAGCGCGCGCTGTTGCTCCTGAACATGAAAGCGGGTTTCCAGCTCTTCGACCAGGTCCCGGCGCTCGCGTGACTCGAGATCGTCACGTAGCGCCAGCAGGCGCCTCAAATAGCCCAGACTTTGCTCAAACTCGCCCCTGGCCTCATGCACATCGGCGAGACGTTCAAGAACCTGGCGCTCGACATGCCCTACCTGGTTGGTGGCCAGCTGCAGCGATTCTTCGTAATGGTCCCGGGCGCGCGCGCTTCGACCCAGGTCGCGGTAAAGATCACCGATGCTCATGGTCAAACCAGAGAGCAGACGCACCTGGCCGGTAGAGCGAACCTTGTCCAGTGCCTCCGGGCAGGAGCGAAGCGCATCATCGAGGTAGCCGCTCTGCACCTGTAGATCACACAGGCCGGCCAGTGCCAGGGCTTCAATCCCAAGGTCGCCGATGTCC
>SKQI01000137.1 GCA_007119095.1 Wenzhouxiangella sp.
GCTTTTGCCAGGCTACGATGGTGATCCGTCTTGCGGGGGTGGGCCGTAGCGATCCGGGTCTTGTTCCCAAAGGCCCTGGATGTGGGTGTGGTAAAGGCGGGCTTCGGGGAAGGCTGACAGGGACTCGAGCCTGGCCATGGCGGTGAGCGGGTGCAGGTCGCCGTAGATGACCCGGATGCAGTCGAGGAAAAGCTGGCCAAACATCGGCGTATAGGCAATGGCCGAGCGTTGCTCGGCCAGGCGCAGGCGATGTTCGGCACGGCTGGCCGCATCCAGGTCGCGACCCACGACCAGCTGCAGCCAGGGTGAATCACGGAAACAGACCAGAACATCCAGGCCGGCGCGCTCGGCATAAAGCTGAAACTCTTCGGCCACACAGAACTGGTTGCGGGCTACATCCTTGCGTTCGGCGTGGTCGGAACGCTTCCAGAAGTTAACCTCGTACATCCAGCGCTCCCAGCCGACCGGATCGGCCAGGTTCCAGGTCTCCACGTAAGCCAGACCGCCTGGCTTGAGCACCCGGGCAAACTCGGCCAGGTAAAGGAACAAATCTTCCTTGTCCATGTGACACAACACGGCCACCGAATAGGCCTTGTCGATGCTGCTGTCGTCAATCATTGACAGGCTGGTGCGTTCAAGCACCTCCAGGCGGACATTGTCGTGCCCGGCCAGGCGTCGGCCGGCTACCCGAATCATGTTCGGCGAAATATCGGCCCCCACATACTGGGCACAGCGCCCGACCAGCTCGCGGCCGATTCTGGCCGCACCGCAGCCCAACTCCAGGATCACGTCATCCGACGACAATGCCACCGCTTCGGCAATGGCGTTGGCCGCGCGCTGACCGGTGGCCTGGGCAACGGCCTCGCTGCCGCTATTGTCCACCGCCTCAAGTGCGGCCAGGTCATCGGCGGAACGGCGGTCCCAGACCGCCCGGTAACTGGTGTCACTCATGGCTTCAAGATACTCGTTGGATGGCAGGCGCTCGGTTGCAAACGGCAGGTTACATAGTGGCAAGTAAAGCCGAGCAGTATAGCCTGACCAGCGACAGCCGCGCGCCCGGCGCACCGTATAATTGACGGCCCTTCGTCTTAACTACAGCAAACCTGCCGTGTCCCTGACCATTACCCGATTCGAGGCGAGCACAACGCCGATCTGCGAATTCAAGCTCGATGATGACATCCTGTTCGACCTTGATGCCGAGCTGATTGTTGATTTACCGGACGGTGCCCGGCGGCAGTATTTTCTGCGTCAGGCCGGCCTTGATATCTCCTGGCTGCCGCGCGGACACTATCGACTGGAGTGCGCCCAGGCCAGTGACTGGGCATCAGGGGCACGCGTTGAACTGATTCTGCGCGACCAGGCCAACAGCACGGCAAGAGAACGCGCACGGGCGAAAACCACCCTCGAGCACGGACCCGACTGGAACGGCGGCTGGCGCCTTGCCAGCGGTCCGGACACAACGCCAATCAGTGATCTGAGCTGGGCAAGAAAGGACAGCAATTGGTTCTTTCGCCACTTTGACCACGCCGCCCGCACCATCATCCATTTGTTTTTTCGTGAAGATGAGCGCCTGCGTGGTCGCGTGCTGGACGTGGGTTGCGGTGACGGCATCACCGATCTGGGGATCGCCTTGAGAATGCAGCCCGAAATACTGATCGGGGTCGACCCTTTCCGGGGCTACGAACGGCTGCCGGACATCTGCCGGGAGCATCAGCTGCCCGAAGCCCTGATTCGGCCGCCGAACCTGCGTTTTCGTCCCGATGATGCCAACCAGCTCGACTTCCCTGACAACAGCTTCGATGCCGTCCTGTCCTGGGGCTCACTGGAGCACATCGCCGGCGGCTACGATCGCGCCCTGGCAGAAATTCATCGGGTGTTGCGCCCCGGCGGCCTGTTCTTTGCCCACCCGGGACTGTTCTACGGCAGTGTCGGCAATCACCTGGGCGAATTCTTCGAGGACCCCTGGATTCACCTGAAGCTGGACGAAACGGAACTGCGCCAGCGTGTGCTCGCCGGAAAGCCGCGCTACATGGATCGGGCCGGTGAGGAGTCCAGCCCGGACCAATACTGGCAGTGGTACAAGGAGCTGAACCCGATTACGGTCGATGGCTTCGAGCAGGAACTGCGCGAACTGGGTTTTGAACCGCGGCGCTTTGCGCTGCGAACCGACCCGGTGGTTGACTACAGCCCCGAACTCCAAGGCTACAGCATGGCCACGCTAGGCCTGGCCGAACTGTACGTCGTGTGCGAAAAGTTGAGCGATTGACCCGCGAAAATCAGTAGTAGCGTCGGCGTCTGCGCATGATTGCGCGCATCCGGCGACGGCGCTCGTCTTCGGCGTCAGGCGGATTGTCGTCGTCGGCAGCGGGCTCCATATCCTGCCCATCGTCCTGATTCATCTCCGCAGGCGCCGCAGATGCGGCTGCGACCGGCGGGCTGGCAGTTTGTTCGGGGGCTTCGACAGGCGTTGCAGACGAGACAGAACCCGTTTGATCCTGGAAATCTTCAGCAACCGCAGCGACAGGTTGCGCGGGCGCTGCGGGATCATCCTCAGGCTCAGCAGACTCTTCCTCAGCAGGTGGCTCAACGGGATCTGGCTGATGCAGCAAAGACTGTCCATCGACCAGCACATCAAGCACCTCGGAAACTCCTCGCACCTCGGCATAGGCCTCCAGCACCGCGGCGCTGTCGAGCAGCTCGCCCTCGGCAGCCAGCTCAAGGCAAGGACCGTCTGCGTCAACCAGCTTTTGCGAGCGAAACTCCAGGCCGCAGCGACCGAGGGCCGCAACACAGGAAGCAAGGACGCCGGAACGGCGCCGCAGCTTCAAGCTAATCAAGATGTCCGACAACTGACTCTCCCTCCTCAACCCTTTGCCGCAGCCATTGAGGCCGGGCCAGCAGAAACCCTCGGGTTCTGCGTGTTAGCCGATGATTGTAGCAGTTTAGCAGTACCGTCGACCAACACCTTCAAAAGCATTAGCAAGCGCTACAATGCGCCCATGGATTTATTCAAAGTATTCCAGATCGAGGCCGCGCACTTCCTGCCGAACGTACCGGAAGACCACAAGTGTCGACGCATCCACGGCCACTCCTTTCGAATTGAAATACATGTCACCGGCCCGGTCGGCGAAACTTCAGGCTGGGTGATGGACTTTGGCGACCTGAAGAAAGCCTTTGAGCCGCTTTACCGACAGCTCGACCATCATTTCCTGAATGAAATCCCCGGCCTTGAGAACCCAACCAGCGAAAACCTGGCGCGCTGGATCTGGCAGCGCCTGAAACCCGACCTGCCCGGATTGTCGAAAATCGTCATCCAGGAAACCTGCACCTCGGGCTGCATCTATCGCGGCGAAGACGAAGCCGACCAACCTTGAAAGTTCCGAAAGGCTTGTCACAGCGACGCGGAAGCTTGAGAACATTGGAACCACCGAAAGCACCGAAGTTGTTTTGAAGCCAATTCGGTGTTTTCGGTGTCTTCGGTGGTTCCGCATCCTTTTGCTTTTTTGTTCAGGCTTCCACAGCGAATTCTGAATCGAGCGGGCGCAGATTCAGCCGGCTTGTTGTTTGACGGGTTCGGGGCCGGCGGCCTGGTCGACCAGCACGGCAATGGCGCCGTCGCCGGTCACGTTGCAAGCGGTACCAAAGCTGTCCTGGGCCATGTAGAGCGCAATCATCAGGGCGATGGCCGACTCACCGAAGCCCAGCATCGAGGTCAATAGAGCCACAGCCGACATGACCGCACCACCCGGCACGCCGGGTGCCGCCAGCATGACCAGTCCAAGCATGAAGATGAAGGGCAGCATCCCCAGCAGCGAAGGCACGGCCAGCGCATCGTGGAGCACCATCACGGCGACAGCGCAGGCCACGATGGTGATGGTGGAGCCGGCCAAATGGGTTGTCGCACACAGCGGCACGGTGAAGGCGGAAACATCTTCGCGCACGTCATTGTTGCGAACCGACTGCAGGGTCACCGGAATGGTCGCGGCACTCGACATCGTACCCAGTGCCGTGAAATAGGCAGGCAGCATGTTGCGCACCAATGCCAATGGCGAAGCCCCGGCGCGCAGACCGGCGATCACGAACAGGGCGCTGATCCAGATCCAGTGCAGACTGATCGACAGCACCAGAATGACGCCAAAGGTCTTTAGCGTTTCAAAGACGGTACCGGCCGCGGCCAGCTCGGCAAACACGCCGGCAATGTAGAAAGGCAGCAGCGGAATGATGATGACCACCAGCAGCTTTTCAATCACGTCTCGACCCTGATCGAACACCGTCTTGAGGGAGTCGGCATTGGTGGCGGCGATCCCCAGGCCGAATATGAAGGCCGCTGTCAGCGCGCTCATGATTCCCATCAGCGGCGGGATTTCCAGAACCAGCAGGGGTTCCGGCACGTCTCCGGCTGCAGCGTTTACGGCGCTGCCGTCAGCCGACAGCAACGGCACGATGGCGGCGGCCACCAGAAAGGCGAGGATGCCGGCCAGAATGGTCGAGGTGTAGGCGGTTGCCAGGGTGCGGCCCAGCATGCGCCCGGAATTGCGTGGCAAGCCGGCGATACCGCTGGTAATGAAGAACAGAATCAGCAACGGAATGGTGAAGAACAGCAGCTGACCGAAAAGGCCCTTGAAAGTAAGCAACAGCGAGATCAACAGGTCGGGAGCGAACAGCCCCAGCAATATCCCGCCGACGATGCCGGCCAGCAATTTCAAAATCAGTTTCATCGTGCACCAGGAAACGGTTGACGTCGCCACCCAGTCTAACCGTTATCGCTCGGCAAGCGCTTGTCGCTTACCCGCCTACCCAGGCCGGCATCGCCAGCCAGGCTGCCTTCAGTTCCGTCATCGCCTGACGGTAATCCGGCGCCACCTCCGCCACTCGGCCCCAAAACGCCGGTGAATGGTTCAGGTGTTCGGTATGGACCAGTTCATGCAGCAGAACGTAGTCGCAGGCCTCGGGACTCAGGAACAACAGGCGGGCATTCAGTGACAGGTTGGCCCGGGATGAGCAGCTGCCCCAACGTGTCTTCTGGTTGCGAATGGTGATACGACCATGACGGAAGCCATGCCGATCGGCCAGGGTCCGGACCCTGGGAACCAGGTGCTGACGAGCGCGTGTTTTCAGCCAATTCCTCAGCAATCCGGCGACGGAGTTACCCGGTACCGACGTCGGCGCACTGATCTGCAGCGTGCCGGCAATCTCGGTCAGCCTCGGCATCTCGCCATCTGGCGTCTGATACTGTACAGCCCAGGTTTCAGCCACAGCAGGCAACTCGATCCGTGACGGCGTCAACCCAGCCAGCTCAGCAGGCGGGCGGGCGCGGGCCAGCCGTTGGCGCGCTTGCTCAATCCAGCCGCGACGTTCAGCGACCAGCGCGGGCACCCGGCTGCGATCGAAGCCGCGCGGCACGGTCACAACCAGGCTGCCGTCCGACTCCAGGCGCAGACGGACGTAGCGCGCTCGCGGATGAAATCGAATACGGAAAGTCATGCAGGCTGATAAGCGCAGTCGCGAGGTAATCCGCGATAATACCCGATCATCCCAGCCGTTCTATTCATGATCCAGATCTCCGACCTGACCCTGCGCCACGGTGCCGAGCCGCTGCTGGAAAACAGCACGGCGACGATTTTCCCCGGCCACAAGGTCGGTCTGATCGGCGCCAACGGCTCAGGCAAATCCAGTCTGTTCAGCCTGCTGCTGGGCAAGCTAGCGGCCGATACGGGCGAGGTGTTGATACCGTCCGAATGGACCATGGCCAGCATGGCCCAGGAGATCGCCACCCTGGACCGGCCGGCCGTCGACTATGTAATTGACGGCGACGAACGCCTGCGCGCCGCCGAGCGCGACGTGGCCGAGGCCGAGGCCAGCGGCACCGGCGAACGCATCGCCGACGCCCATACCCGGCTGGATGATGCCGGCGGCTACACGGCCCGGTCGCGCGCGGCCAGCCTGCTGGATGGACTTGGCTTCGCCGCAGGCGAGTACGACAAGCCGGTTGGCGAGTTTTCCGGGGGCTGGCGCATTCGCCTGAGCCTGGCGCGGGCGCTGATGTGCCCCTCGGATCTGCTGCTGCTGGATGAACCGACCAATCACCTGGATCTCGAAACCGTGCTCTGGCTGGAGGACTGGCTGAAGCGCTATCCCGGCACCCTGATCCTGATTTCTCACGACCGTGACTTTCTCGACAACGTGGTCGAGCGGGTGCTGCATATCGAGCACCGCAAGCTCAACGCCTATACCGGCGGCTACAGCGACTTCGAGCGGCAGCGCGCCGAGCAGCTGGTGCTGCAGCAGGCACGCTTCGAGCGTCAGCAGCGAGAAGTTGCGCACATGCGGAAATTCATCGATCGGTTTCGGGCAAAGGCCAGCAAAGCCAAGGCTGCGCAAAGCCGGATCAAGGCCCTGGAGCGCATGGAGCAGGTCGCGCCGGCCCACGCAGATTCTCCGTTTGATTTCGACTTTCCCGAACCACCACGCGCGTCCAACCCGCTGCTGACCCTGGATCGGGTCAGCCTGGGCTACGGCCAGACGACCGTGCTGGACCAGCTCCGCCTGGATCTTTCTCCAGGCGATCGGATCGGCTTGCTCGGACTCAACGGGGCAGGAAAATCCACCCTGGTCAAAGCCCTGGCCGGTGAACTGGAACCACTGAACGGTCGCATTGATGCCAGTCGCGGCCTCAATGTCGGCTATTTCGCCCAGCATCAGATCGAACAGCTCGATCATCAGGCCAGCCCCCTGCTGCATCTGCAGCGCCTGGCCGCCGATACGCCCGAGCAGCGGCTACGTGACTTCCTCGGCGGCTTTGATTTCCGCGGCGACATGGCCACCGATCCGGTCGCACCGCTGTCAGGCGGGGAAAAAGCTCGCCTGGTCCTGGCCATGCTGGTCTGGCGCGCGCCCAACCTGCTGCTTCTTGACGAGCCAACCAACCACCTGGATCTGGAAATGCGTCACGCCCTGACCCTGGCCCTGCAGGGTTTCGAGGGCGCGGTGGTCACCGTTTCGCACGACCGCCATCTACTGGCCAACACCGTTGACGATTATTGGCTGGTGGCCGATGGCGCTGTCACTCCGTTTCGCGGCGATCTGGATGACTATCGCCGCTGGCTGGCAGAACGATCCAGCGCCAGTCGAAAAGCGCCAGATGAAGAGCGCGGCAGCACCCACAGCAAAGCCCAGCAACGCCGCGACCAGGCCCAGTTCCGGGCCGCGATCAAGCCGCTGCAGAACCGGGTCGACCGGCTGACCCGGGAAATCGACCAGGTATCGGATGAGCTCGGTCGTATCGAGGCAGCGCTGGCCGACCCGACCCTGTATGAAGAAAACCAGGTCAAGAAGCTCAAGGAGCTGCTGGGTCAGCAGGCCGAGCTGCGCGAACGTCAGGAATCGCTGGAATCGGAATGGATGAGCGCCGAACAGCGGCTGGAATCTGCGCTCTCCGAGCGGTCGGGCTGATCTGGCCGCAGCCACCCCAAGGCCGGGTTGCCGCTGATTTCGAAGCCCAGATATTCGAGCCAGGCCACGACCTGATGATTGGAGTTGAAAGCCAGCATGTAGGGACGCTCAGCGAGCACAAACTCCAGATTCAGCAGTTGACTGTAATACAGGTTGGCATCGGCGCTGTCGAAGACAGCATCAATTTGATCGGCCAGTTCGGTGACCTTCGCCGACTCGGCACTGAAGACCAGCACCTGGCGAATCTCGGAGCCGACCTGGTCCACCCAGCAGTCGGGCGCGGGCGGCCCGACCAGCCGACCTCGCCCCAGCGCACCCGGAGTCTGGCGCAGCAGCGCATCAAGGCTGCGCAACGGCCCGGTCTCGCCGTCCACGTACCAACGCCATTCACCAAAGGCATAGCGCATTACCCTATCCTCCGAAATCACCAGCACAAGGCTGTTATGCCGCCCGTGGTCCAGAACATAGACGGGCACCGGGCTTTCCGGCGGCGGCGGTGGATGCAACGTCGCTGCGCAAGCACTCAGCAGGACTAGCAGCAGCGCGGCAGAAAGGACCATTTGACACCTTGCCGCGACCGGCCATGGGAGGACGGCGGAAAATCCATGCTTGTCCGTTGTCACTGAATCCATTATTTTGAACTGCGGGGCATCTGCCTTTCATCAGACCACGTATTCAGCAAGGAAATCCAGCCTCAGCTCATGATCACCCTGCTCGCCGTTGGCGATATCCATCTCGGCCGTCTGCCAGCCGGCCTCCCGGACATACTCGCCGGACGCCATCGCGAGTTGGGCCCGGAAGCGGCCTGGAACCGGACCGTGACCGAGGCGGTCGATCGGCGCGTGGATGCTGTCCTGTTGGCCGGCGACGTGGTCGAACGCAGCCGTGACTTTTTCGTCGCCTACGGCGAGTTGAAAGCCGGCGTGGAGCGTCTGGCCAAAGCGGAAATCCCGGTACTGGCGGTCGCCGGCAATCATGACACCCACGTTCTGCCGCGCCTGGCTGCAGAGATTGACAGCCTGGAACTGCTTGGAGAGGGCGGCAAGTGGCAGGCCAGAGAACTGGGCGAGCTGACCATCCTGGGCTGGTCGTTTCCCCAGACCCAGGTCCGGAGCAGCCCGGTTACGAGCCTGCCGGAACTCGATGGCCAGCGTTTCAGAATCGGTTTGCTGCACTGCGATCGTGATCAGAGCGACAGCCCCTATGCGCCGGTTACCACGGCCGAGCTCACGGCTGCTCCGGTTGATGCCTGGCTGCTGGGGCATATCCACAAACCAGATCCGTTGAACCAGGCTCGCCCGATTGGCTATCTTGGCTCTATCAGCGCCCTGCGCGCGAGCGAAACCGGCGATCGCGGCCCGTGGCTGATCGAGGTCAATAATCACGACATCCGATGTCGGCAGCTGGTGCTGGCGCCGCTGCGCTATGAGCATCTGCCGGTGGATGTAAGCGCACTTGAAGATACCGGCGATTGCGCCCAGTTGATCGTGGCCGCAGCCCGGCAGCGTATCCAGGAACTGTCGGCCCTGGAGAACCCGCCCGAGGCAGTCGGCCTGCGTGTCGAGCTTACCGGACGCAACGCGGTAGCCGAGGCACTCCCGGCACTGGCCGAGCAATTGCTTAACGAGGCTTCGCCCTGGCAGGAGTCCGGCATTTCGTGTTTTCTCGATCTTATCCGGGTAGCCGTCGAGCCTTTTGTCGATATCGACAAGCTGGCTACCCAATCGGACCCGGCCGGACTGCTGGCTCACCGGCTCAAGGTATTGCGAGGCGCCAGCGGACCGGAACGTCAGGCCCTGATCGACTACCACCGTGCACGCCTTGCCGCGGTGGCCGATGCACGCGAATTTCGCCAGCTGGAGCGCAAGCTTGACGATGACGCCGTCGCTCAATACCTCGAACAGGCGGCCCTGGTGGCCCTGTCCCGGCTGCTGGCGCAGCGCGAGGCCGACCAATGAAACTCAAGCGCCTGGAAATCCGCCGACTGCCGGGTATTGACCAGCCTTTTTCGATCGATTTCGAACCGGCGGCGGTCAATGTCATTACCGGCCCCAACGCATCGGGCAAGTCAAGCCTGGTCAGGGCAATCAAAGCGCTGCTTTACCCTACCGACGATCAATTCCTGGATCTGAGCGCGCGCTGGATCAGCGACCAAGGCGAATTATTCTGTGAACGCCACGGTCGACAGGTCAGCTGGCTGGCCGACGGCAAGCCCGGCAAACGGCCGCCCCTGCCCAGCCTGGAAAGTAGCGGCGCCTTTCTGATCAGCTCTGAAGATCTGGCAGCGCTAGGAACAACGGATGCCCATATATCGGCCCGGCTGCGCACTATGCTGGCCGGCGGATACGATCTCGACGCGGCACTTGCCGAGCCCCCCCTGCAGCTTCGTCCTCGTCCGCAGAAACTGGCCCGCGAACTGACCGACGCAGTGGCCCGTCTGGTCAGCAAGGAAAATGAGCAGGCGCAGCTGGACGAGGAGGTTTCGCGGATAGGCGCACTGCAAGACGAGCTGGAACAAACCCGAGACGCCGGCGCCAGGCAGCGCGCCTGTGAAGATGCACTCGCCCTCGCCGAGGCTTATGCGCATCGCAAGGCGCTGGAAAACACGCTGATCGAGGAGTTTCCAGGCGGCATGGATCGGCTGCGCGGTGACGAAGCCGAGCGCCTGGACAGAATCGAGAACGCCATCGCCGAGCGTGAGAAAGAGCAGGCTATCGAACGTGGCGCCCTGCGACAGGCGCGCGAGCGTCTGGAACGGACCGGGGCGATCAGACCGGAGGATCTGGAGGCACTGCAGTCAGAACTGGATGATCAACGCGATGCGCTGACCGAGCTGGAACGGCAGATCGAGACCCAGCATGACCGAATCGCCGAACACAACGAGGCGATGGCGCTGGCAGCACGCAGGCTGGGATCCGAACAGCCGGAACCGCTGGACCGGCTCGACCAGGAGGCCCTGGAGAGCATGGAAAAGCTGGTCGATCGGGTCCAGACACTGCGCGAGCAGATCCGCAACCTGACCGGCGAGCTGGCCCGAGCGCACGCATCCCGCTCTGTGACGGGCCGACCGGTCGAGGTACTGCGACGGGCTCGTCAAGCACTGCAAAGGTGGCTGGACGGGGCCCGACTGTCACCGCTGGAAGGGGTATTGTGGGGGGGGCTGACAGCCGCGGCGGCGCTGGCTTCTTGGCGCCTGCTTGGGCCACAATCACTGCCGATCACGCCGGAGCTGATCCTGTTGATATTGCTGGCTGCCGGCATACCTGCAGGTCTTCTCACCAGTTTCCTCAATCGCTGGCGCGACCTGGGGCGGGCCCAGCAGGACTTTCTTGAAACCGAGGTCGAATCGCCGCTGGGCTGGACCGAAGAAGAAGTCGAGTCTCGACTCGAACGCCTGGATCTGGAGCTGGAATCGGCCACCAGGCATGAAATCAGCCAGGCACGGGCTGCCGAAGTGCGCGAGCAACTCAACAACCAGCGATCAGCCCTGGACAAGGCACGCGAGAAGCTGCAGGCATTTGCCGCTGAACTGGGCGTAAGCTCGGACAATCGCATGGAAACGGGCTTCCAGCTATGGTGCCGACACCTGCATGACTGGCAGCGGGAACAGGCCCAGCTAGCCAAGGCCCAGACCCTGCTGAAACAATTCCAGACCCGATATGCACAGGCCCAGGAAGCAGCCGGCACCATGCTCAAGCGCCATGGCATGGATAGCGATGAAACCATCAGCAGTCGGCTGATCGCGGGACTGCTGCACCAACTGACCCCGCGCATGCGGCGCAACACCGAGCTGCACAACACCATCAGCGCCCATCAACGCCGGATTGAGGAACTCAACACCGATATCGCCCAGCAAAACTCCAGCCTGGAAGGCCTGTATGAGGAAACCGGGGTGCGCCGCGGTGACAAGGATGCACTGCTTCATCGAATTGATCAGTTCGAGTCGTGGCAATCCCTGGAGCAACAGCGGCGCGACGTCTCAATGGAAATCACCCGGCTGGAAGAACGACTGGCCGGGGAGAAACCCCTGCTTGACCAGGCCCGATCACAGCAACGCGAAGCGCTGGAGAAGCTTCACCAGCAGCTGTCAGAGAAGGTTGAACACCGCGACCGGCTGAACCGAAAGATTGCCGAACTGCAGACCCGCCATGAAGAAGTGCTTCGGCGGCGTGAGCTGGAAGCCCTGAATGACGAGCAGGAACGCTGTCGCCGCGCGCTGGATGATGAGCTTGACCGACACCTGCTGGCAGCTGCGGGCGCCAGCCTGGTCGAGGAGGTGCGCTTCGCCCACCAGGCAGACAACGAGCCGGAAGCGCTGGCGCTGGCATCGCGCTGGTTCGATCGATTTACCCGCCACCGCTATCGGCTGGCGTTCGACCACGGCGAGTTTACCGCCCTGGACGGCCGGGACGGACGCAGTCGCGCGCTGGCCGAACTGTCTACCGGCACCCGCGTACAGTTACTGCTGGCCGTGCGGCTGGCATGGATAGAACGGGCGGAGTCTGATGTCGAGACCCTGCCGGTATTCATGGATGAGGTCCTGACAACGACCGACCCGGATCGCTATCGTGCCATTGTTCAATCAGTGCAGGAAATTGTCATGGGAGGACGTCAAGTGTTCTACCTGACAGCGCAAAGCGACGACGCCAGAGCATGGAGCGAGTGGACTGAACAGGGCCCGACACCGCACCGGATCGACATGGCAGAAGTGCGAGGCGACCAGGTGGTGCCCCTGCAATTTGAAATGCCACGCAGCCTGCTCGACCAACGCAACATTCCAGACCCGGAAGGGCGCGACCCGTTGGAATGGGCTGACGAAGTGGGCGTCGATGCGATCGACCCCTGGCGCGACCCCGGCACCATGCATGTCTTTCACCTGCTCCACGATCAGGTTGCACTGAGCGCGCGCCTGATGCAGATGGATTTGGCTCGTCTGGGTGAACTGGAAGCCTTCCTGAACACCAATCAGGCATCGACAGCGCTGGACGAAGAGACCCGTGATCTGCTGCAACGTCGCATCCAGGCTGCACGGCTGGTCATTCAGGACTGGCAACAACGCCGAGACCGGCCGGTGGATGCGGCAACCTTGAGCGACTCAGGCCTGATCAGCGACAACTTCATGCCCCGGGTCAGTGAACTGGCCAGGCAGCTCAGCGGTCATCCGCGAAAACTCATCGACGCATTGAAAGCCGGCGAAGTCAGTCGCTTTCGCAGCGATACCACCGAGCAACTGGAACACTGGCTGATCGACTCAGGCTACCTGAATGAGCAGGCCGACCATGTGCGCATGAGCAATGCCCAGATCAGCGTGGAAACCGGCATAACCACAGACCGGGTTACCGACTTGCGCGCCTGGATCAACGGCGCAATGATCGATCCGTTGGCCTAAGGCACCGCTGAAACTCGGCAGCGCCTTACAGATTGCGACCGTAGAACAACTCCTGCATTTCCTTGCGCAAGCGCCGTTCGATACGGCTGCTTTCGCGATTGGGGAGATCATCGGCATTGCACCCGAACAGATAGTTGTCGAGATCGAATTCCTTCAGCCGCATCTTGGTATGAAACAGGTTTTCCTGGTAAACGTTGACATCGATCATGTCATAGGCGTTTTTGGTATCGCGACTGAAGTAATCCTGAATGGAAGTGATCTTGTGGTCGATGAAATGCTTGCGTCCGCGCACATCGCGGGTGAAGCCGCGGACTCGGTAATCCACTGTCACGATATCGGATTCAAAACTGTGAATCAGATAATTCAGTGCCTTCAATGGTGAGATCACGCCGCAGGTCGCCACGTCGATATCGGCCCGGAAGGTACAGATGCCATCATGCGGATGACTTTCCGGATAGGTGTGCACCGTGATATGGCTTTTGTCGAGGTGCGCGAGCACGGTCTCAGGCAAAGGCCCAGGCGCCGCAGTGGCCACATCCTGGTCGGTCACAATCGGCTCTTCCGAAATCAGTATGGTGACGCTGGCGCCTTGAGGGTCATAGTCCTGACGCGCGATATTGAGGATGTTGGCACCGATGATGTTCGAAACATCGGTCAGAATCTGGGTCAACCGCTCGGCGTTGTAAGCCTCGTCGATATAGGCAATGTAATCCTTGCGCTGACTTTCACTGGTGGCATAGCACAAATCATAGATATTGAAACTCAAAGCCTTGGTCAGATTATTGAAGCCATGCAGCTTGATTCGGCGTGAGGTCATATCGGCGGCTAATGTGAAATCGCGGGTTAACCACACATTATCTTTCATCTGAGGGCCAAGATCCAGACCTCCTTTTCATGGTTTGACGAAAACCGTGACCGAGTGCAGAATTAAGGCTCAGAGGGGTGCATTGCACCGTGGCTTCACACGACAAGCAGACGATCAAGCCCATGCGAGATTTCCAGTTCTATCCGGTCGACAGGGAGGCCATGGACCGCTTCCTCGGCATCTGCCGACGCCAGCATTTCAAGGCAAAGACCACCGTAATGCGGCCCGGCGATGAAGGCCAATCGCTGCTATACGTGATTGAAGGTTCGCTTTCGGTCTCCACGGAAGGCGATGATGGACGCGAACTGATCCTCAGCTACCTGAACCCGGGCGACTTTCTCGGCGAAATGGGTCTGTTCATGAAACCCCGGGAACGGGAAGTTCTGGTCAGAACGCGCAGCAAATGTGAGCTGGCAGAGGTGTCCTACAACCGCCTGCGCGAAGCACTGGACAACGAGCTGTCCGACTGCGCCGTCGAAATTCTGACCGCCATCGGCTCAAAGCTGTCCCAACGCCTACTCCAGGCAAGGCGGAAGGTTTTTCACCTGGCCTTCCTCGATACCCAGGGACGCATTGCCAAGGCCTTGATCGACCTCTGTAGCGAGCCCGATGCCATCTCACACCCCGAAGGCACCCAGATCAAGATTACCCGGCAGGAACTCAGTCGCATTGTCGGCTGCTCAAGAGAAATGGCAGGCAGGGTAATGAAGTCGCTGGAGGAGGATGGCATGCTGCGCGCTTCCGGCAAAACCGTTGTCGTACTGGGCCGCTACAAGGGCGCAAGCGAGTAAGGGCTGATCAGGAGTTGGGCCCGGGAAAACGCGTTACCTTGCCGAATGAGGCCGTGGCCGCATCCTTCTGTGAGGTATCTTCCATCTCACGGGTCTGCTCCATGTCGTCCTCGACATCTTCAAATTCCGGCATGCGCGGTGGCGGACCAGTCATTTCGCGCACACCGTGGCGCTCCTGCAAGCGCATTGCCATGTCGTTGAAGCGACGATAAAGCGAGCCAAATTCGTCACGACGGTCGGCTTCCAGCCGAAAATCGAAGTTTCCCTTGCCGATCTGGCGCAAGCCCCAGGTCAGGCGCTCGAGTGAATTGCGCTGCTGACGTGCCATCAAGGCCATGGCAACGATGATCACGAACAAGGCAACGAGAAACACCACGGCCATCATGGTCAAGGTGCCGCGCGCGGCAACCGAAAGACCCGAGCCATCCAAGCCCAGGTGGATTTCACCAATCCTGCGTGCCTGGAACCGCACCGGCACCTGAAACTCGAGATCGCCGCTACCGGCCTGGAGGATTCGGATAGTCGGCTCTTCACGCCTGACAACAGCGGACTCCAATTGCGGCGCCATTTCATCCTGCAGGAACAGGTTGGTACTGGATTTGATCGCCCCATTGCGATCGACGACATGCAGATACAACACCTGGGGGTTGGCGGCAAAATCCGCCACCAGGGTACCCAATGCCGTGCTGTCGTCCATCAGCAGCGGCTCGGCGACTTCCCTGGCAACCACGCTGGCCAGACCTTCTCCGAAACCGAACGTTGTAGCAATCATGGCCTCGTTCTGGCTTCGATACACATAGCCCAGACCCAGCACCAGGACCAGGGCGACCAGGCCGCCCGCCAGTGCGGGCCAGCGCCAGGGCAAACCGCCGTACTTGCTCGCCGACAAGGCGCCCCGAGCCATCCGGGCGCGCAGATCCTGAAGCTCTTCCAGCACCTCTGCCGCAGAATCATGACGCGCCGCCGGGCTCTTCGACAGCAGCCGCATGGTCAGCTCGACCAGCTCCCTGGGCGTATTCTCATGAAAGGGCTGCAGGGGCGGTGGCGGTTGATTCAGAACGCTGTTGACCTGCTCGTTGATGGCTGCTTCGTCAAAGGGTAGCCGTCCGGACAAGAGTCGATACAGCACCACACCCAAGGCATACAGATCGCAGCGCGCATCGACCGCCTCGCCAAGCATCTGCTCAGGCGCCATGTAAGCCGGTGTACCGACGACGGTACCGCCCTCGGAAGCAGATTTTTCGCGCCGGCCTTCGATACCGGCAATGCCGAAATCCAGCAGTTTGGCGATACCGCTGGCCGCATCGAAATGTACATTGGCCGGCTTGACATCGCGGTGAATAACGCCCCGCTCATGGGCATAGCTCAAGGCACTGCACAGCTGAATGGCCAAATCGATGACGGCATCAGGCTTCGGCGGCTGATCACTTTCCAGGCGATCAGCCAGGGTCGCTCCTTCCAGCACCTCCATCGCCAGGTAGGGCATGCCATCCACCTGGCCGACATCGAACACCGTGACAATGTTGGGGTGGTTCAGCCCTCCAGCCGCCCGTGCTTCGCGAAGAAAACGCTGACGGGAATTGACGTTGCGCGCAAATTGTTCGCGCAAGACTTTGATCGCGATGTAGCGGTCGATCCGAGGATCAAACCCCTTGTACACGATCGACATCGTGCCGCGCCCAAGCTCGGTCTCGATCTGATAGCGACCCAGGCGTTCCAACTCAAGCTCCCGTGGGCAGCCGACAACCCGGTTTGCGACAATCGGGCGCGCGAAGCAGATCGTACATCAGCGCACCATCATGA